>NZ_DBHIXN010000010.1:0-57219 GCF_057270615.1 Leptotrichia sp. | reverse complement strand
AAGAGGAATTGAAATTATCAGAAAGAAGTTATAAATGTGAGTGCTGTGGAATTGAAATTGATAGAGATTACAATGCGGCACTGAATATAAGAGATATTGGAAAAGAAATGTTAAAATATTAGGAAACAAAAAAACAGGGTAGGAACTACCCGAAGAGCTTGGTAAATATATTTGGCTAGTCATACGCAGATACTTCCCAAGAAGCTTCCGCTTCTAAAAGCGGGAGTAGTTCACTAAAATTTGACAAAATAAATATTCTAAAAAAACTTAAATTATCAAACAAGCTTAACGAAAGGGAAAAAAATGAAAATAGAAAATTTATATCCTAAAAAAGTTTTTCACTATTTTAGTGAAATTTCAAAAATACCAAGAGGTTCAAGAAAAGAAAAAAAAATTAGCGACTGGATTGTAAACTTTGCAAAGGAAAGAAATCTTAAAGTCGTTCAAGACAAGGCTTTAAATGTATTTATAAAAAAACCTGCCACAGCTGGATACGAAAAATATTCGCCACTTATTTTACAAGGACATATGGATATGGTTTGGGAAAAAAATAAAAATACAAAGTTTGACTTTGAAACACAAGGAATAGAACTTGTTGTAGAAGATGGATTTTTAAAGGCAAAAGGGACTACGCTTGGGGCAGATAATGGAATTGCAGTAGCTTATGCACTTGCGATACTTGATAGTGATGACTTGAAACATCCAGAACTTGAAATAATTATTACAACCGATGAAGAAGATGGAATGAGCGGAGTTAATAACCTTGACTTTGGAATTTTTTCTGGAAAAACACTTATAAACTTGGATACAGAAGAATACGGGCAAGTTTATGTAAGCAGTGCAGGTGGTGCGAGAATTCTTAACGAATTTAACTTTGATACAGAAAAATTAGAAGAAGATGATACTGTAATAAGTGTTGATGTAAAAGGACTTCTTGGAGGACATTCTGGAGCTGAAATTCATCTAGGACTTGGAAATTCTAATAAAATTTTGGCAGAAGTTTTAAACCATTTGAATAAAAAATATACACTTTCAATAATGGATATTGATGGTGGAGAAAAGACTAATGCAATACCTAGAGAAGCTGTGGCGATACTGGCTGTAAAATTGGGAGATGAAAAATTCAGCGATTTTGAAAAACTGGCAAAATTAGCTTTTGAAAATGTAACAAAAGATTTTAAAATAATTGATAAAAATCCTATTATTGAAATAAAAGAAATAAAAAAAGATGAATTAAAAAATCAAGGGAAATTATCAATCTCTAACACAAATGCTGTTATTTTGTTTTTCCATGAATTTCCAAATGGAGTTATTGCAATGAGCAAAGATATTGAAGGACTTGTGGAAACTTCAATAAATTTAGGAGTTATAAAAACTGAAAATAAAGATGGAAAATTAACAATAAAAATTCAATCATTGCCAAGAAGTTCAGTAAACAAATCACTTGAAAGTTTACTAAATGATGTAAAAGAACTTTCTAAAAAATATGAAGTGGCAGTAAAAATAAATTCACCATATCCATCTTGGGAATATCGAAAAGATTCAAAAATCCGTGACATTGTTGTAAATTCATTTAAGAAAATAACAGGAAAAGATCCTGAAATTAAGGCAATTCACGCTGGACTGGAATGTGGAGTTTTTGACAACAATATGGAAAATGTCGATATTGTTTCAATTGGGCCTAATATTTATGGTGCTCATACACCTGAAGAAAGAATGGAAATAGATTCTGTTGGAAAAACTTGGAAATTGCTTCTAAAATCTATGGAAGATTATAATATAAAAAAATAAAAAAAAGGAAATATCAAATGAAAAAAAAGCCAAATAAGCAAAAAGAAAAAATAAAAATAAAAGAAATTATAGTAGTTGAAGGAAGAGATGACATAACAGCCATAAAAAGGGTTGTCGATGCACACATTATCGCCTTAAATGGATTTTCTGCATTATCTAAAAAAACAATAAATAAAATAGTTGAATTGTCAAAAAATAATGACTTAATTTTATTTACAGATCCTGATTTTGCAGGAAAAAAAATTCGTGATACATTAAAAAAATATATTCCAAACATAAAACATGCTTTTATAAGCCAAAAAAATGCTACTAAAAATGACAATATTGGAGTAGAAAATGCCAATGATGAATCAATTTTAGAGGCATTAAAAAATGTTATCACAGCGAATCAAAATATTGAAAATAGATTTAGTATTGAAGATTTGATTGATAATGGATTTGTTTCTGGAAGTAATGCAAAAAAACGTAGAGTAATGCTTGGAGATATGTTAAAAATAGGCTATTATAATGCAAAGCAGCTTTTAAAGGCCCTTAATTCATTTAATATTTCACGGGAACAGTTTGAAAAAACTGTTGAAGAAATAAATAAAAGTATTTAAAAAAGTTTTAAAAAAATATTACGATATTTAAAAAATTATTGAATTTTTTAGAAAATCCGCCTTGATTATTTTAACTTTTTTTACTTATACATTTACTTTTTTAACGTAAGGGCATCAAATGCCATGCCCTTACAACCCAATTTATGCAAAACTTTTTTACTTATAAAAATTTTCAAAAAATTATAGCAAAAACAATTATTTTTTTTTTAAAACAACTAAATTAAGCAAGCATTAATTACCCCAATTTTCTACAAAAAAATAAATTACTCTAGATCCAACAAATTTAAATCCTCATTTTTTAAAATCTTTATTAATTTTGTTAGAAATTCAGCAGTAATAAACGCTTCTAACACATCTTTCCAATTTAGAAATATTATTAAGATTTTACATATTTTAGATATTCATTTATAAATAAATCAATATCACCATCCATAACTTTTTCTACGTTCCCTTCTTCAGCCTTTGTTCTATGATCCTTTACCATTTTATATGGCTGAAAAACATAAGAACGAATTTGACTTCCCCATTCAATTTTGGATTCAGTCCCTTTTAATTCTGACATTTCCTTTTCCCTTTTGTGCAGTTCTAATTCAAATAGTCTTGATTTTAATATTTTCATTGCAGTTTCACGATTTTTTAGCTGTGAACGTTCATTTTGGCAAGTAACTACTGTATTTGTAGGAATATGTGTAATTCTAACAGCTGAATCTGTTGTATTTACATGCTGTCCTCCTGCGCCGCTTGCTCTATAAGTATCTATTTTCAAGTCTTCTGGACGAATATTTATTTCAACGTCATCTTCTATTTCAGGTGTAACATTCACTGCAGCAAATGAAGTATGACGTCTTGCATTTGAGTCAAATGGTGAAATCCTAACAAGTCTATGAACTCCTTTTTCTCCTTTTAAATAACCATAAGCATAGCTTCCTTTTATGTTTAATGTGATGCTTTTTATTCCTGCTTCTTCTCCAGCCAAACTGTCAAGCACTTCAACTTTGAAGTTATGGTGATTTGCCCATCTGTCATACATTCTATAAAGCATTTCTGCCCAGTCACATGCTTCAGTTCCTCCAGCTCCAGAATTTATTGTAAGAATTGCATTGTTTATATCATATTCTTCATCTAATAGTAATTTTGTCTTAAATTTATCGATTTCACTTGTCAAATCTTGCGATTTTTTAGAAAGTTCACTTTCAAATGAATTGTCTCCCATTTCAATAAACTCAATAATTGTAGAAACATCTTCAAAAAGTCCGTTTAATTTATCGTATTCTTCCAAAATTTTTTTCTTTGTGCTAATACTTTTTAATATTTCCTGACTGTTTTCTGTATTCCAGAAATCTGCTTCAAACGTTCTTTTTTCCAAAGAATTAATTTCATTTTTCAAATTTTCAATGTCAAAGATGCCTCCTAATTTCTTCGATATTAATTTTATTTATTTCATTTTGTTTTTTTATTTCAAACAAATCCATATTTATACACCTTTCTTTGTTTACTAAAATTTTAAAAAAAAATATTAAAAGAAGCTGCTTTTTAAAACAGCCTCTCTTTAAGTTTTTAGAAAATAAAAACTTTTTTTATATTTTAGATAATAATTATTTTCTCAAACCTTCAACAACTTTACCAGTTTCTTCATTATACCAAACTTCGTTTACTAATGGTTCTTCTTTAACATAAGATAAAATATTGTTAAATGTTGCTTCGGCGATGTTATCTAATGCTTCTTTTGTCAAGAATGCTTGGTGAGAAGTTAATACAACATTATTAAATGATAATAATCTAGCTAACAAGTCATCTTCTAACACAGTTGCTGATTCATCTTCAAAGAAGTAACTGCTTTCATTTTCATAAACATCAAGTCCTGCTCCACCGATTTTTTTATCTTTTAATCCTTCAACTAATGCTACAGTATCAATTAATCCACCTCTTGCGGCATTAATAATGATAACTCCATCTTTCATTTTAGCAATTGTTTCTTTATTGATTGTGTGTCTTGTTTCAGGGAATAACGGACAATGTAATGAAATTACATCAGAATTTGCAAATACTTCATCTAATGTTACATAAGTGAAATTTTCTTCTTTTGCAGCTTGTTCGTTAGGGAATTTATCATAACCAATAACTTTCATTCCTAATCCATTTAAAATTCTTATGAAAATTCTTGCTATTCTACCAGTTCCTATAATTCCAGCTGTCTTACCATTTAAGTCCATTCCAGTTAATCCTGCTAAACTAAAGTTTCCTTCTCTTGTTCTGTTATAAGATTTATGAGTTTTTCTGTTTACTGACATAAGTAATGCTAATGCATGTTCAGCAACAGCATACGGAGAGTATGCAGGAACTCTTAAAACGGTAATTCTGTTTTCACGGGCAGCCTTTAAGTCAATGTTGTTATATCCAGCACATCTTGCCGCAATTACTCTAACTCCATTTTTTGAAAGTATATTTAATACTTTTGCATTTAAGTCATCGTTTACGAATGTACATACAACATCTTGATATTTTGTAAGCATTACATTTTTTAAACTTAATTTTTCCTCAAAATAAGTAATATTTGCTCCAAAAGTTTCATTCCATTTGTCAAAAAATTCGATATCATAAGGTTTTGCATCGAAAACTACAATTTTCATTTCACATTCCTCCTAAAAATTTATTATTATCTTCTATATTCATTATAGCAAAAAAAATTGGATTAAGTCAAATAGTTTTACAATATTTTATTATTTTTTATTTAATTAATACTAAATTTCATTTAAAAATCAATATAAGAATTTATTTATTTTATATTTATTATAAAAACAATTTATAATTAAGTATCAAAAATGACTCATTCCTGAGCCATTCTAAATATTAATTTTTTTTGTTTTTGTAATAACTGTCTCTTATTTCTTTTAAAATTCGTTGGGCTTTTTCACTTTCTTCTTTACTACGTTTTATTGTTTCAACATTTCCCTTGCTGTCAGATTTGATTATAACTTTATCTGTATTTTTTGAATCATTTGACGGTTTTGCAGCTTTGTTACCGCTAAAATAGCTTGCTCTTGCTTCTTTTAATGCTTTTTTAGCTTTATTAATTTCTTCTGGCGTTAATTCATGCTTTTGTGTAGCAGGAACTTCTGGTTCAGGTGTAAAAACTGGGGCTGCATCAGTAACTTTGACTTTTTCTTTTTTATCACGTTTATTTTGCTCTCTTTGTGATTTTTGTTCTGCAGCTTTTTGTTTTCTTTCATTTTTTTCGTCAGCTATACGTTTTTCTTTTTCTGCTTTTTCCTGTTGAATTTGTTTTTCTCTTTCTGCTTTTTCTTGAGCCAATTTTTGTTCTTTTTCTGCTTTTTCTTTGGCTTTTTCAGCTTCAATCTGTTGTTTTTGAACTTTGTAATAATCATCTCTTGCTTTTTTTAATATAGTTTGTGTCCCAATTGCAAACAGTGGGATTCCTACTGCTAAAATAGATGTTATAATTATTAATTTTTTCTTGTCTTTCATAATTTTCCTCCTAATTCGACTTTAAGTCAAAATAAATTTAAATATATTTTAAAATAGTTTATTCATCTTTACATAATCAACTACTTGTTATATAAATCACAAAAAAACTTAAACTATATTTCACAGTTAGTGTACCACAATTTTTTTGTCTTTTCAATTTATTTTTACTTAGTATTCTTTTTGATATTATTTACCGTTATAATAACTAATTTAAAACTGAACTTAAAAATCTATGCTTATTTTATTCAAACCATAAGTTTATGTAATTTTTAACAGTTAAATTTTAATTTAAAAAATTCAAAATTTATTTAGATAAGTCATTATAAATTTTTTCTCCAATTTTTAAGCAATTTGACTATAAATAATTTTTTTATTTTATAAAATATCTAATTTGCCTTGATTTTTTGGCTAGAATATGGTATTCTTTGCTAGTACAATATTGAGTTTATTAAATTGGTAAAATGGTTAAATTTTATAAAATAGGAGGCAGTATGGCTTTAATTATACAAAAATACGGCGGAACTTCTGTCGCTAATGCAGAACGTGTGAAGGAAGTAGCTAAACGGGTTGTAAAATATAAAAAGGCTGGACATGATGTAATTGTCGTTGTGTCTGCACCAGCTGGAAGAACTGATGCATTAGTAAAAAGAGCTTATGAACTTTCAGATAAGCCTAATAAGCGTGAATTTGACATGCTTTTGACTTCTGGAGAACAAATCTCAATCGCATCACTTGCAATTGCTATTGAAGATTTAGGAGAAAAAGCTGTTTCACTAAATGCCTTTCAAGTTAATTTTAAAACAACGTCTGTACATACAAAGGCAAAAATAATCAACATAGATACACAGATTATACAAGAAAAATTGGATGAAGGAAATGTAGTAGTATTTGCAGGATTTCAGGGAATTACCGAAAATAACGAAATTACTACACTTGGACGTGGTGGTTCTGATACGACTGCTGTTGCATTAGGAGCAGTGCTTAATGCTGACGAAGTAGAAATTTATACTGATGTTGATGGAGTTTATACAGCAGATCCAAGAATTGTTAAAAATGCAAGAAAATTAAAAACAATCTCATATCAAGAAATGTTAGAACTAGCAGCATCCGGAGCAAAAGTTCTACATCCAAGATCAGTTGAAATTGCTGCAAAATATGGCATTAAAATACACTTGCGTTCATCATTTGATAATTCAACAGGGACAATTGTTCAAAAAAATAAAGAGTTTGACGAATTAGTAAATCAAAATATTGACACAGAAGGAGACGCTATGGAAAAAGTAAAAATTGCAGGTATCACATCTTCTAAAAACGAAGGTAAAATCACACTTTCAGGTGTTCCTGACAGACCTGGAATTGCCGCAAAGGTATTTTCTAGACTTGCAAAAGAAAAAATTAATACTGATATAATTTTACAAAGTTCAAGTATTAACAAAGAATTAAACAATATATCATTTACCGTAAAAAGTGATGATTTGAAAGAAGCTGTCGCTATTTCAGAACAAATTAAAGATAAAATTGGAGCTGAAAGCGTTTCTTATGAAGAAAAAATTGCAAAAGTTTCTGTTGTTGGAATTGGGCTTAAAACCCATTATGAAACTACTGCTGAAATTTTTGACACGCTTGCTGAAAATGGTATAAACATTGACATGATTTCTTGTTCAGAAATTAATGTTTCTTGTATTATCAGCGAAGAAGATGTAAACAAGGCAGTAAACGCACTTCATAAGAGATTCATTGAAATTAATAATTAATTTATTCAAAAACTATTAGAATTTAATAAAACAATCGAAAGAGAGGATTTTAGAAAGTATGAAAATAGGAATTATTGGATTAGGAACTGTAGGAGAAGGAGTTCTTAAAGTACTAACAAATGAAAAAGAAAGCATCTTTGAAAAATCAAGAGCTGATATTGAAGTAAAATATGCATGTGACTTAAATATAGATAGAGAGTTTTCATTTGATTTTGATAAATCTATTCTTACAAATGATTACAAAAAAGTATTAAACGATCCTGAAATTAAAATTGTTGTGGAACTTATCGGTGGAGAAACTATTGCAAAAAAAATAATTATCGAAGCATTTCAAGCAAAAAAAAGTGTCGTTACAGCAAACAAGGCATTAATTGCAAAATTTGGAGTTGAATTATTCCAAATTGCTAAAGAAAACAGTGTTTCATTTTTATTTGAAGCGGCTGTAGGCGGAGGAATTCCTATTGTTACGCCTTTAATGGAAAGTTTAGTTGCAAATACAGTTACTGAAATTCGTGGAATTATGAACGGAACTTCAAACTATATCTTGACAAAAATGAAAGAAGATAACTTATCATTTGATGAAGCATTAAAAATCGCCTCTGAAAAAGGATATGCAGAAGCTGATCCTACATTTGACGTAGATGGAATTGATGCAGGACATAAAATTAACATCTTGGCTTCACTTGCCTATGGAGGTTCAATCAAATTCAAAGATATGCAATTATCAGGAATAAGAGAAATCAGTACAGTTGATATTTTTTCAGCAAATAAGCTAAACTCAACTATAAAATTGATTGCAAGTTCAAAATTACTATCTGAAAAATCAGCACAAATTTCAGTTGAGCCAACATTAATTCCAAATAATGAAATCCTAGCAAAAGTCGACGATGTTTACAATGCAATTGAAACAACAGGTTCATATACAGATAAGACTTTATTTTATGGAAAAGGAGCTGGAATGGATCCAACTGCTTCAGCAGTAGTGGCTGATATTGTAAAAATCGTAACAAGAAACCACATTGAATCAGACTACTTCTTTAACTCTACAAAAGTATTTGAAATTGTAGATTCAAACACAGTAAAAGATTCTTACTATGTTAGAGTTTCAGATGATTTTGACATAGAAAATTCACCATTTGAACTAATAAATCAAATTGAAAATTACTACATTATCTTGGCAGATAATATTTCAAAAAATGAAATTAACGAAATTTTGAGAGATGCTAAAGAAAAACTTGTATTAAGAATTATGAAATAAAAATAATTGAAAAGGAAAAATCTTATGAATCCTAAACTTGAAGAATGGGAAACATATCTTTATCCAGTTAGCGAAGAAAGTTACACTTATTAAATAAAATAAAGTCAAAAAAATCAGGAATATTATCAAATGTACTCCTGATTTTATTTTATCTTATTTAAATTTCAAATTATTTAATAGCCATTAAAATATCCTCAACAATCTGTTCTTTTGTAAGTCTATTTTCTTCAAAAAACACATCATAAGAAATTTCATCAGTAAATTCTTTTTTAGCACCTACATTAAGCACTTTCATGTCAGAAGTACTGTAAAAACTAGAAATTTTTGTTCCAAATCCACCTTCTTTTTGTCCACTTTCCAATGTAACAACTAATTTATGATTCCGTTTTAATTCATTCAATAAATTTTCATCAAGACCACTTATAAATCTAGGATTTATTAATGTTGCATCAATTCCAACTTTTTCTTTCAATAATTCCTTCACTTCTTTACCTAATGCAAAAAATTCTCCTAATCCAATAATCGCCACATCATTTCCTTTTTCCACAACTTTATAGCTATTCAAGTTAGAATAATCTTTATCCACATCTGTTTCAGAATGTTGAACCGCTCCACCAGGCACTTTTATAAATACTGGATTTTCATTTTGACCAATCGCCCAATCAAGCATTGCTAAATATTCTTCCTTCGTAGTTGGTGCCAAATACACAATATTCGGTATATTTGAAATCATTGGTATGTCAAAATATCCTAAATGTGTTACATCATTCATACCTTTCAATGTTCCACCAAATACTAAAGTAACTGTTGGTGCTTTATTTATTGCAATGTCATGAGATATTTGGTCGTAAGTTCTTTGAATAAAAGTGCTAATTACACCAAATACTGGTTTTGCACCATTTGTTGCCATTCCTGATGAAAAAGTTGTTGCATGTTCTTCAGCAATTCCAACATCAACATATTGTTTTCTCAATTTATCTAATTTTTTTCTTCTGTCTTTTGTAAATCCAAATCCCATAGGCACACCAGCATTAATAAATGTAACTGTCGGATCTTTTTCCATTTTATCTGTCAAGAAATCAAATGTTATTGTTCCGAATTCCTCTTTTGGTTCAGGCTTAGTTTTTGGTTCTCCTGTTATTGGATCAAAATTTGCACTATAATGCCAAGGTTCTCTATCTTTTTCAGCATATGGCAACCCTTTTCCTTTTATTGTATGAATATGTAAAACTATCGGATGATCAATATCCCTTACTTCTTCAAACACTTCAATCAATTTATTAATATCGTGTCCATCTGCCACATATTTATAATCTAATCCAAGCGATTTAAAGAAATTATTTGGTGCCTCACCATTACTTTCTCTCAATTCCCTTAAATTTTTATACAATCCACCATGATTTTCCGCAATTGATTGATCGTTATCATTCGCAATAATTATCAAGTTTCCACCTTGTTCAGCAGCATTACTCAATCCTTCATAAGCAAGTCCTCCACTTAGTGAACCATCTCCAATCAATGCAATTATATTTTCTTTAGCACCTCTCAAATCTCTAGCTTTTGCAAGTCCTGACGCTAAACTAACTGATGTTGAAGTATGTCCAACCCTAAAAAAATCATGTTCACTTTCATCTTGGTCAGTATACCCATTAACAGTTTTAAATTTATCCTCATAAAGAAATCCATCTTTTCTCCCTGTTAAAATTTTATGTGGATAAGCCTGATGCGACACATCAAACACAATTTTATCAATTGGCGAATTAAACACGTAATGCAAAGCAATCGTCATTTCAACAACACCAAAATTAGGACCTACATGTCCACCTTTAGGATAATTCGTCAATCTATTTAATAACGCCTTTCTTATATCTGCCGCTAATTCAACCAATTCTTCTTTTTTTAAATTTTTTAAATCTTTAGGCGAATTTACTTTTTCTAATGCCATTCTTCCCTCCTATTATTTATTAAATTAATTTTTTACAAAAATTTTATGATAGAATTGTAACAAATCTTTTTTATAATTTCAAATACTTTTTTTACAGCTCACTATACTTTTTAGTTATAAAACATTTTAAAAAACAAAAAAATTATCAAAGTAATGAAAATATCAAGGAAATTCACTTGACAAGTAGGAAGAAATGATATATAATTAACTAATATGAGCCTTTCCCACAAAGGACCGTTATTCTATAAATTAGAGAATAAAAACAGGAGGAAACAAAGTGAGTAAATACACTGTAATGCAAAAAAAAGAAGAAGTTGTAAGAAACTGGTATGAGATAGACGCAGAAGGAAAAGTGCTTGGAAAATTAGCCACTGAAATCGCAGTAAGATTAATGGGTAAACATAAACCAAGCTACACACCGCATGTTGATGGAGGAGATTTTGTTATCGTATTGAACGCTGATAAAATTGCTGTAACAGGAAACAAATTATTAGACAAGAAATATTACAGACATAGTGGATATCCAGGTGGATTGAAAGTAAGAAATTTAGAAGAAATGTTACAAAAACAACCTACTGAAGTAATCAGAAAAGCTGTAGAAAGAATGTTACCTAAAAACAAATTAGGAAGCCAAATGATTAACAGATTGAGATTATTCACAGGAGCTGAACATACACATACAGCACAAAAACCAGAAAGAATAGAATTATAGGAGGTAAATTTTCGTGTCAGGAAAAATTCAATATTTAGGAACTGGAAGAAGAAAAACTTCAGTAGCAAGAGTAAGATTAGTACCAGGTGAAACTGGAGTAGTAATAAATGGAAAAGATATGAGAGAATATTTTGGTGGAAGAGAAATCTTGGCTAAAATAGTTGAACAACCATTAGAATTAACAGAAACATTAAACAAATACGGAGTAAAAGTTAATGTAAATGGTGGAGGAAACACAGGACAAGCAGGAGCAATCAGACATGGTGTTTCAAGAGCTTTATTATTAGCTGATGCTGAATTAAGAGGAGCTTTAAAAGAAGCAGGATTCTTAACAAGAGATTCAAGAATGGTTGAAAGAAAAAAATATGGGAAAAAGAAAGCAAGAAGAAGCCCACAATTCTCAAAAAGATAGGAAAAATTATAAAAAAAGATATTTTATATGCCCTTGGAAACACTGGTTTTCAAGGGTTTTTATTTTGCAAAATTTATTAAATCTATTGAATATTTTTTAAAATTGAGATATAATAAAATCACTTTAAAACAGTTTGACAGGGAATAATAAAATTTTTCAAAAGAAAGGATAAAATATGATAAAATTAATCGCAATTGATATGGATGGAACTTTACTAAATGAAAAAAAGCATATTGATAAAGCACAAAAGGAAGCTATTCACGAAGCAATAGAAGCTGGAATAAAAATTGTCCTTTGTACTGGTAGACCTTTATACGGAATTTTACCATTTTATAAAGAACTTGAACTTCATGAACTTGACTCAGAAGGATATGTTATTTTGAATAACGGATGCTCTATTCACATGACAAAAAGCTGGAAGCTAATCGACCAGGTAAGTTTCTCTTCCGATGACATTGAATACTTATACAAATTCTGTGAAGGATATGATATAAACTTTACAATGGTAAATGATGTGTATTATTTTAATATAGGTAGAAAACCTACCAGCGAACTTACTAAAGATGCTGGATTTGTTTTTGCTGATATTACAGATATAAGTCTTGATGAGGCAAAAAGTGGAAAACATAAAATAATGAAAATAATGTTTCTGGGAAATCCTGAAATAATGGCAGATTTTCAGGAAAAAAATGAAAATATTATAAAAAGTAAATATAGCGGTGTATTAAGCCAATCTTATGTTTACGAAGTCTTCCCAAAAGACAACAACAAAGGTACTGGATTAAAAAAACTTGCTGAAAAATTAGGAATAAAGCGAGAAGAAGTAATGGCAATTGGAGATGGAAATAACGATATAGAAATGTTTGAATATGCAAATTATAGCGTTGCAATGAAAAATGCTACAGAACTTGCTAAAAAAACTGCAAAATATGAAACTGATAGCAATGAAAATGACGGTGTGGCAAAGGCAATTAGAAAATATGCTCTAAATTACTCAGATTAAATATATCTTTTTAAATTTTATTAAAATTAAAGAAACAAATATAACCAAAAAACAATTAATATAGAAAAACTAATTTAAAACCGAACTCAAAAATTACAACTATTTTACTCACCCCTTAGGTTTATATGATTTTTAATAGTTTAATTTTAAATAGTTTTGAGTATAAAATTAAAAGTTTATAAGGTTATATTTTTTTATAAGCCGTTGATATTTCAATTTTTTTATAGTACAATATATAAGAGCTATATTTAATGAATAACTTAATGATTCTTTCAAAAAATATTAAAAAGAAAGGGCTAAATTTTATGAAAATTAAGGAGATAAAAGAAAAAATCAAAATAGGAATAGATAAAATTGGTTTTGCAATGCCAAAATATTTTCTCGATATACGAGATCTAGCACTTGGACGAAATGAAAATGAAAATAAATTTGTAAAAGGGCTTATGCAAAGCGAAATGAGTATTTCACCAATTACAGAGGATATTGTATCTCTTGGTGCTTCTGCTGCTACACAAATTATTAATGATGAAGATAAAAAAAATATTGAAATGATTCTTGTTGGAACAGAATCAGGAATCGACCAAAGCAAGGCATCAGCTATTTTTATTCATCATCTGCTAAATATTCAGCCTTTTGCACGATGCGTCGAAATCAAAGAAGCCTGCTACGGAGCGACTGCTGCACTAAATTTTGCAAAAAATTATATTGAAAAAAATAAAAATGCTTCTGTACTTGTAATTACTTCGGATATTGCAAAATACGGAATTGAAACTCCTGGTGAATCTACACAAGGTTCAGGAAGTGTCGCAATGTTAATAAAAAAAGACCCCAGAATTGCTGTTATAAATGATGAAAATGTATGTCAAACACGTGATATTATGGACTTTTGGCGTCCAAATTATTCAGATTTTCCACATGTTGATGGACATTTTTCAACAAAACAATATCTCGACTGCCTTACAACAACATTTAATGAATACAAAAAAAGATATAATCAAGATTTATCTAATTTTAGTGCTTTTTGTTTTCATCTTCCCTTTCCAAAACTTGGATTAAAAGCAATTAATTCAATTTTAGAAAAAGATATTAAAAAAGATGTGAAAAATAACTTTTTAGAAAAATTTTATACTTCAATAATTTACGGAAAACGGGTTGGAAATATTTATACTGGTTCTCTTTATCTGAGTTTGTTATCATTAATTGAAAATTGTAAGAATTTAAAAGGTGGTGACAAAATTGGAATGTACAGCTATGGAAGTGGTGCTGTTTGTGAATTTTTTAATCTAACTCTTGTAGATGGTTTTAAAAATTATTTGCGAGATGACAGGTTAAATGACTTTGAAAATAGAAAACAATTATCAATCAAGGAATATGAAGATATGTTTTTTGAAAAAATAGTTTTGGATGATGAAGGAAATTGTGATTTTTCCAATAATAAATTTATTCAGGAAAGTGATAATTCATTTGTTCTTGCAAAAATTGAAAATCATAAAAGAGTTTATAAAAAAATAAAATAAATAAACTAAAATTATGAAGCAACTGAAAGGATTAATCTTAAACTATGAAAAATGAAACTAAAGAAAAAACAAAAAAATTAAATTGGCTTGGCTTTCAAAAAAAAGAACGAACTGAGCGAATACAAATGTTAAAAGATAATGGCTTTTTAACTGAAGAATTTGAACAACTTCTGAAAAAAAACGAAAACTTATCTCTTGAAACTGCAAATCAAATGGCTGAAAACGGGATTGGAACATTTGCTTTGCCATTTAGCATTGCTCCAAACTTTATCGTTGATAGAAAAGATTATGCTGTGCCAATGGTTACTGAAGAACCATCTGTTGTAGCAGGGTGTAGTTATGCAGCTAAAATTATTGGAAAATCCGGTGGTTTTATAACAAAAATTTTAAATAGAAAAATGATAGGCCAAGTTGCGTTATATGACATTTTAGACTTTGATAATGCAAGCTCGATGGTTTTGGAAAATAAAAATGAACTTTTGAAAATTGCAAATGAAGCTTATCCATCAATTGTGGCACGTGGTGGTGGTGCAGTTGATATTGAAATTAAAAATATTGATGAATTTTTGATCGTTTATTTAATTGCCGATGTAAAAGAAGCTATGGGGGCAAATATTTTAAATACAATGCTTGAATCTATAAAAATCCCACTTGAAAATATTACAAATGGAAAAAGTTTAATGGCAATTTTATCAAATTATGCAACTGAATCTCTTGTAAAATCTGAATGTGAAATAAATATAAAATTACTTAGTCCTTCAATAGAAACTGCTATTAAAACTGCAAAAAAAATCGAACTTGCAAGCAAATTTGCAAAACTTGATATTTATCGTGCTGCAACTCATAATAAAGGAATTTTCAATGGGATTGATGCTGCAGTAATTGCAACTGGAAATGACTGGCGTGCAATTGAAGCTGGCGGAAATGCTTTTGCTGCAAAAAATGGCAAATATGAAGGGCTTACAACTTGGACTTTTGATGAAAGTACAAATAAATTAAAAGGTGAACTTATCCTTCCAATGCCAATTGCAAGTGTAGGTGGATCAATAGGATTAAATCCAAGTGTAAAGGCTGCATTTAATATTTTGAAAAATCCTGATGCCAAAACTTTGGCAAGTATTATTACTTCTGTTGGACTTGCTCAAAATTTTGCCGCAATAAAAGCACTTGTTACAACTGGAATACAGCACGGTCACATGAAATTGCAAGCTCGTTCGTTGGCATTATTCGCTGGTGCAAATGGTAAAGAAATTGATATTATTGTAGAAAAACTTTTGGAAAGCAAAAAAAGTATTAATTTAGAAAATGTAAGAGAAATTCTGGAAGAAATAAAAAGTGAATAAAAAAAGAAAGAGGTAGTTTAATCACTACCTCCATTTAATTTAATTAATAAATTACATCATTCCTGGCATTCCCATTCCACCTGGCATTCCACCTGCTGGAACTTCTTCCTTTTCATTTCCAACTGCCACTTCAGTTGTTAATAATACTGAAGATACTGATACTGCATTTTGAATTGCAGAACGTGTAACTTTGGCAGGGTCAATAATTCCAGCTTTTACCATATCTACATACTCTTCTTTTGCAGCATCAAATCCTGTTCCATTTTCAGAATTTCTTACTTTTTCAACTACAACACCTGCATCAATTCCAGCATTGATAGCAATTTGTCTAAGCGGTGCAGATAATGCTTTTTTCACAATTTCTACTCCAAGTCCTTCTTCACCAGATAATTTAAAGTCTTCAATATCTTTTACAATTTGAATTAAAATTGTTCCACCACCTGGCACAATTCCTTCTTCTACAGCAGCTTTTGTCGCATTTAAGGCATCTTCAATTCTCAATTTTCTTTCTTTCATCTCAGTTTCAGTTGCAGCTCCAACTTTTATTACTGCTACTCCACCAGATAATTTTGCAAGTCTTTCTTGCAGTTTTTCTTTATCGTAATCAGAAGTTGTTTCTGCAATTGCATTTTTAATTTGTCCTATTCTTGCTTGAATTTCTTCTTTTTCTCCCAATCCATCTACAATAACTGTATTATCTTTAGTAATTCTAACTTTTTTAGCTTGTCCTAACAAATTAATATCAGCATTTTCAAGTTTTATTCCCTTTTCTTCAGAAATAACTTCTCCACCAGTCAAAATTGCAATATCCTGTAACATAGCTTTTCTTCTATCTCCAAATGCAGGAGCTTTTACAGCGGCCACATTTAATGTTCCACGAAGTTTGTTTACAACAAGAGTTGCAAGCGCTTCACCTTCTACATCTTCTGCAATTATCAACATAGGCTTGCTAGTTTCTACTGTTTTTTCTAAAACTGGTAATAATTCTTTCATATTTGCAATTTTTTTATCTGTAATCAAAATAAATGGATTATCCATTTCCACAACCATTCTTTCAGAATCTGAAACCATATAAGGTGACAAATATCCATTATCAAACTGCATTCCTTCCACAACTTCTAAAGTCGTATCCAAAGAACGTGCTTCTTCAACTGTAATAACTCCAGATTCTCCAACTTTTTCCATAGCTTGAGCAATTAATTGACCAATTTCTACATCTCCTGCCGAAATTGCCCCAACTTGTGCAATTTCTTCATTTGATTCAACTTTTTTAGCTCTCTTTGTAAGCTCTTCAATTACTTTTTTAGATGCAGCTTCCATTCCACGTCTTATAAACACAGGATTAGCTCCAGAAGCTACCATTTTTAGCCCTTCCTTTATTAAAGCCTGAGCTAGCACAGTTGCAGTAGTTGTCCCGTCTCCTGCCACATCATTTGATTTTGTAGCCACTTCTTTTACAATTTGTGCCCCAAGATTTTCAATTGGATCTTTAAGTTCAATTTCTTTTGCGATTGTAACACCATCATTTGTAATCATTGGTGCTCCAAATCCTCTATCTAATACTACATTTCTACCTTTTGGTCCAAGTGTAATTTTTACGGCATCAGCCAATGTGTCTACTCCCACTTCAAGTGACTTTCTTGCATCTTCATTAAATTTTATTATTTTTCCCATTTTAATTTTCTCCTTCTAAATTTTGTAAATTTTTTATTGTAAAACTCTACTAGATATCTTCGATAATCTAAACTTTTTTATTTCTACAAGGAGTCAAGCCCCTTTGCTTTAAGATATTTATTTTAATTTTAAAATTTATATAATTATCAAATAAATCTATTATAGTTTGTCAAATTTATTATTCAACAATTGCTAAAATATTATCTTTTTCCAAAATTAAGTAACTTTCTTCTCCATCCTTAACTTCTGTTCCAGAATATTTTTCAAAAATTACCTTATCTCCTACTTTTACTTCATCAATTTTTGAACCGATTGCCAAAACTTCTCCAATTATAGGCTTTTCCTTTGAAGCTGTTCCTGGCAGTACAATTCCACTTTTTGTAACTTCTTCTTGTTCAGTTTGTTTTATTAAAACTCTTTCTCCCAATGGTTTAATTATCATTTTGTCCTCCTAAAGTCTATGTTTTTATTTTTTTAAATAAAAATTTTTTGATTTAATATTAGCACTCTATAACTTTAATTGCTAACAATATAATAATACATTTTTGAAAATTTTGCAAGTCTTTTTTTAAAAATTTTTTACTTTTATTTTACCATCTCCTATTTTATGCCTAAATATTCTGACATATTATGAAATTAAATCACAGATAAAAATTAAAATAATACATTTCTTTAATTTTATATTTAAAATATTCACAAAAAATTATCTTATTATTTTATACAAAAAATAATTTATAAAAATAAGTACAAAAATTATAAAAATATGGTATAATAATATATACGAATTTTTTTTAATAATAAGTATAAATAATACCATTCTCATTAAAATAATATCTTTATCATAGATTTTTCTAGCATCAAATAAAATATAATTTATATTTTTTAATGAGGTTTAGTATAAAATATAAAAGTAAAGGAAGGTAAAATAAAAAATAATGCAAAAATTTGAAGATTTTGGATTAAGTATAGAAATGCTTAATGCTTTGAGCAAAAAAGGATTTGAAGAACCAAGTGAAATACAAAAACTGGTAATTCCTGAATTACTAAAAGAAAGAACACATTTAATAGGACAAGCACAAACAGGAACAGGAAAGACTGCTGCATTTGGTATTCCTATTCTAGAAACAATCGAAGCTGATAAAATAGTCAGGGCTTTAATCTTAGCACCTACAAGAGAACTTGCCAATCAAGTAGCTGATGAAATTTATTCACTAAAAGGTGAAAAAGATTTAAAAGTTCTAGCAGTTTATGGTGGTGCTTCTATTGAAAACCAAATTAAAAAATTAAAGTCTGGAGTTGACATTGTTGTTGGAACACCTGGACGTGTTATGGATTTAATGAGAAAGAAAATCTTAAAAGTTGATCAACTAGACTACTTCGTACTAGATGAAGCTGATGAAATGCTTAATATGGGATTTCTAGAAGATATTGAAGCAATTTTAGAAAAAACTAACGATGAGAAAAAAATGTTATTCTTTTCAGCTACAATTCCTAAAGCAATTATGGCTATTGCTAAAAAATTTATGCCAGAACATAAATTATTAAAAGTTGAAAAAAAAGAACTTACAACTAATTTGACTGAACAAATTTATTATGAGGTTAAACAAGAAGATAAGTTTGAAGCCTTATGTAGAGTTTTAGACTATGAACAAGATTTTTACGGAATTGTTTTCTGCCGTACAAAATCAGAAGTTGACGATGTTACAAATAAATTAAAAGCTAGAAACTACGATGCTGAATGTATTCACGGAGATATTACTCAAGCTCTTAGACAAAAAGCTCTTGACTTATTCAAGAAAAAAATATTAACAGTATTAGTTGCAACAGACGTTGCTGCACGTGGAATTGACGTAAGTAACCTAACACACGTTATAAACTACTCTATTCCGCAAGAAGCAGAATCTTATGTTCATAGAATTGGAAGAACAGGACGTGCTGGGCAAAAAGGTGTAGCAATAACTTTTGTAACTCCAAGAGAAGCAAGTAAACTTGCTCAAATTAAACGTATTACAAAGACAGAAATCAAAAGAGAACATATTCCAAATGTTGAAGAAATTTTGGAAGCTAAAAAAGAAGCACTAGTTGCTTATGTAGATGAAATCATAATGGAAAACGATTTTAATGAATATTCAGAACTTGCTCAAAGACTTATGGATGGAAGAGATCCCCAAAAAGTACTGGCTTCTGTGTTAAGACATGTTTATGAAGATGAATTTTTACCTGAAAACTACAATGAGATAACTGATGTTAAAGTTAAAATCAATGACAAAACAAGATTATTTATTGCCCTTGGAAGTAAAGATGGCTATAATGTTGGAAGATTACTTGACTTATTAAACAAAAAAGCAAAAACTCCAGGAAGAAAAGTAAAAGATGTAAAAATTATGGATAAATATTCTTTCATAACAGTACCATTACAAGAAGCAGAATATATTATGCGAGCTTTAAATTCTAAAAAAGATGCAAAACCTCTTGTTGAAGAAGCTACTGGAAGCAGAAACGGTACAAGAGAAAAATCTGGTAAAAAATCAGATAGAAAAAAGGATAAAAAAGGAAGAAAAAAATCTTCTGATAAAAAAAGTAAAAAATCAGAACGAACTTCTAAAAGCAAAAAAGATAAAAAAACAAGAAAAATAAAAAAATAGCCTTTAATTTGTAGTCAGAACCACTTAATTTAACAAAAAACTCAGAAGATAAAAATAAATTTATTTTCCGAGTTTTTATTTTTTATAAATGAAGCCAAAAACTAACTGATTTAAAACTGAACTCAAAAGCTATGATTATTTTACTTATATCTTAATCTTTAATAGCTTAATTTTGAATGAGTTCAAGTATATTTATTGTTATAGCAGTAGATTTTATAAATTAACAAAGTGTTGATCTCTTGCAATAAAAATAAATAAAATATATTTTCTGTTTTTTAATAGAATTTGATATAAATCTATATCCAATTTTGTACTTTCCAGTATTAATCCCTATTATTCTGATTAATTCTATATCCTTTCATTAATTCATCATTTTCCATAATAAACGGCTTAGCTACAGGCTGTCCCCATGCAGTATCATATTTATGCATCAAATAATCATTCAATTCTGTCCGATTATTAAATTTTAAAGCCTGATAAGGTTGCTGAAATGCCAACTTTTCAATAAACAATAACTTTCCATCTTTTTCTGGAACTAAAATTCCAACATGTCCTATAAATAAAATATTTTCTTCAGGATCATCATTAAAATGGAAAAATACAGAAATCATTGATATTTTACTATTTTTATCAAACTTAATTCCTCGCTCTTTCCAGGCTTTTTTCACATTTTCAACATGAATATTAATATCTTTAGTCATTTTTGTAGGAATTTCTGAAAATAAATTAATAAATTTATCTTCTTCATTTTGAGAAAATAACTTAAACGGTACATTTTTTAACGATTCCATATCCATAAAAAGCATTTCTCCTGTTTTTATAGCAGGTTTTTCCACTTTCACATAATCTTTCATTAATGTAAATGCTGTTATTCGGCAGTTAAATCCTGGAAAATTTTTATTTTTTTTATCCCAAATATTTTGTATTGCTGCTTCATCATAAGTTGGATCTATATTTTTAGAATTAATAAATCCTGATTTTATCAATCCTTTATTTTCAGTTGCTTCATTGTAATAATTTACACTTTTTAAAAAAAGATCTATATTATTTGAATTAACTCCCGCATTTTCTAAACTTTTTTGAATTTGGTCCTGTACAGTTTTATCTGCTATATTTGAATACTCTATACTTTTCAAACCAACTTTTTCTAATTTTGAATTTTTTATGACTTTTATATTTTCAACAGTATCTTGTGTTTTTATATTACTAACTTCACTGCTATTTTTATTGGAACAACTTAATATAAATATAACTGACATAAAAATTAATAACATTTTTTTATTTTTCATCTAATCACCATTTTTATAAATATTTTTTTATAGATCTGTTCAACAAACTTATAAACTATAAAATATTTTATCAATAACAAATAAAATAATATTATTTTTAATTACATTAAAACAATTATTGAACAAATCTAATAATTTTTGATAAATAATTTTACGATTTACTGTTTATATTAAAACTTTTGCTATTATTTGTAAAATAATTTTTTTTATTTTGTGAAACTGAGATTTTCAAATTTTCTGTATCATTTTGAGATGTTTCTTTATTAGAATCCTTATCTTCTGCTAATTCCAAATACAAATACTTACCATCTTTTGCTTCTGCATTTTCATCATCTATTTTATCACTTGTGTATATTTTAGAAACTTCTCTGTCTATTTTTGTTTCAGTTGTATTAACTATAGGTTCGTCAGCTTTATCTTCAATATCCTTCTTAGAAATATTTTTTTGAGTTACTTTAACTGCATTTTTAGATAATTTTTCATTTTTTATTGATTTATCAAATTCAATAATTACAGCTTTTACTTTTTTTCTAGAGCCTTGCTTTTCAGTTACTGCTGTTACATTTTTTATATTATTTACATTCAGATTTTCTTTGTCTGCAATCTTTATGTCAATATGATTATCCTTGCTTTCTGTCAATATTACAAGTCCAACTAATATAATCAAAGCTCCAAGCATTACATTTCCTAAAACATTTATTTTCATAACAATTCCTCCTATTCTTTCAAATATTTTATATTATTTTAATAATTTTTGTTTTTATATTATACATTACATTTTTGTTAAAATTTTGTTTTTTTTCTTAGATTTTCTTTATTTATAAAGAAATTGAATAAATACTATAAAATAAAAGGAATTACTTTAAACCAGTTAAAAACAATTCCTCTTATTAATTTATTTATTCACAATTTTCAAAAATTTAAATTAATTTATTTTTATTTTTTTTGAAATTCATCAACTTTTTTCATAAGGCTATCCCACAATTTATTTCCTTCCTGAATAGCTTGTTGTCCTAATTCACTATTTTTAACATCGTTTATACCTTTTTCAATGCCCTTTAATGAATCAAGCATTTTTTGAACATCAATTTGTTTTGACGAATACAATTCTTTACCTTTTTGAAGTAGTTTTGGACATTCCTTATCAAATGCAGCATCTCCAGTAGGATTACATTTTGAATTTTTAAATAAATTACTAGATTTTTTTACATTTTCCAAAGCTTTTTCACCATTTCTAATTCCTTCTCCTGTATCTTTCTTTTCAAAACTCTTTCTTAACATATCCATCAAAGTTGCTGTATTTCTTTCGCTATCTGCAAACATTTTATCAATTCTTGCCTGCTCCCTTTTTACATTTTCCTGAACTTGTGCATCATTTGAATTTGGAATTATATTATTTTGAATTACTGGTGTTCCTTGATTTTTTTGATTTTGATCTTGCTGGTCTTGATTTTGATTCTGATTTTGGTTTTGGTTTTGACCTTGATCGGTTGTTATATTTGCCATTGTCCCTTCAGATTGTTGCTGAGCACTTACATTATCTGGATTATTGTTATTAAGTAAATAAATGTTATAAAATCCTCCACCTAAAAGTGCTATAAGCGATAAATAAAACAATCCTTCTATAACTTTATCATTTGTTGTTTTAGCATCCTTTATCTTTCCAACTGCTTCATTTTTTCCAAGTCCTTGTTCCTCCATATATTCTTTCATTAATTTTCTGTTTTCAATTCCTTTTTTTACAAATGGAATTCCTGTCGCAATAACGACAACTAATGCAAATATTACAAATAACATCATAACTGCTCCTTCTTTTACTTTTTTATTTAAATTTTTTATACCAAACTCTATTAAAAAAATAAAAATTGTTGTTTATTTATTGGTACAATTCTTGTTTTCCAAAAAAATTTATCTTAAAATAGAGATATTGTTCAATTTAAAATTTTAATCAAAAAAGATACAAATCCATATACAGCAAGGATTCTTGCTTGTATAACTAACTCTATGCCTTTCTCCCTTTTTTATTAATACTGTATCTCCTTTTTCTAATTGTAGTTTCATATCATTAGTATCTTTTATGTTTTTGATTATATTTTCATTTGTTTTAGGATTTTTATTTTTGAATGTTTCATTTCCATAATATTCAATTTCAGCATTCCCCTGTACTAAAATTACAAATTCATTTTTATCCGATTCTTGCCAATCTGTAACTTGTCCAGTTGAAATAATTTTCTCAATTTTCACATTCTCATTTTCAGACAAAATTTTTACAATTTCTTTACTCTCAGATAAATCTTTCAAATCAAAAATATTTAGTTTAACATTTTTAGTTTTGTTTATTTTCACTTTAATCCTCCCCTTATTCCCAAAAAGTTATATTTCTAAAATTTTAATGATAAAAAATATTTATTTTATTTATTTTTTTTCTCATTTTCTGAAATATCAATAAACTTATATTCTCTATTTCCTTTTGTAGATGTTATTTTTTTCTTCTTTTCCAATTCTAAAACACGTTTTGCTATTTTATCCTGCTTTTCGATCAAATCATCTAACTTGTAATGTAAATCTTCAATTATAATTTCATTTTTTAAATTAACTTTATAATCATTTTCAGATTTTTCTCTATCCATTTTCTTTTTTTTGTTTTGATTAAAAATAATAAACGAGCAAAATATCAATACTACAAACGACAGAACTACATTCATTATGACAAATGAATATGGATTAAATTTATCTTCTAAAAGAAAAATAACATCTGTTAAAATCCATATCGACATAAATATTGCTAAAAATATAATAAATTTTTCACTTCCTACAAAATTTAAAATTTTATATGAAAATTTTCTTTTTTCACTTTCCTCTTCTTTTATAACTTTTGAGACTTTTTGTTCTAGCAGCATGTGTATGATTTCTTCCCTTTTCATTTCATCATCCACATTTTTTAACATATCTTTTAATGCTTTTTCTTTTTTTAACTTTAACTCATTTTCCAAATTATTTTTATTTAATTCAACATCTTTTTTTATTTTATTAGATGCTGCATTTTTATTCATCATTTTTATATTTGATTCTTCAATTCTGCTTTTCAATTTTTTTCCCTCCTCTTAAATTTTCAATCAAGATGATAAGCTAAATGATATCAGTATTTTAACAACTTATCTTTCAAATTAAATTTTTAGACTAATTTTAATATTATGATACCATTTTCAGAAAAAAAATACAAGTAAATAATACTACTTAACATGTCTATCTATAATTTTTTTACTTTTTTAAATAAAAGTTTAAGTATTGCCGTTGTAATAACTCATATTTTATGGTATATTATAACAATAGAAAGATATTTTTACGAATAAAATAATTTAAAGAAGAGGTGTAATTATGAATTATAGAAGTACAAGAGGAAACCAATTGCAAAGCTCAACTTTTGCCACACTTCATGGACTGGCAAATGATGGTGGACTTTATATCCCAGAAAAGTTACCAAAAGTAAAACTGACTTATGATGAATTAAAAGACTTATCTTATCAAGAAATTTCAGAAAAAATTATAAAATTATTTTTTACAGAATTTTCAGACGAAGAAATAAAAACTGCTGTAAATAATGCCTATAACAGCACAACTTTTAATGATAAGAATATTGTTCCAGTTCACAAATTAAACGACAAAGTGAGTTTTGGAGAATTATTTCATGGAAGAACATTAGCATTTAAAGATTTAGCTTTATCACTTTTCCCATATTTACTGCTTTTGAGTAAAGAAAAACAAAAAGAAGACAAAAAAATCTTAATTTTAGCTGCAACTTCTGGAGATACTGGAAAAGCTGCACTTGAAGGATTTAAAGATGTTGATGGAATCAATATTGTTGTTTTTTATCCAAAAAATGGAGTTAGTCCAATGCAAGAAGAACAAATGAGAAAACAGCTTGGAAATAATGTAGAAATTGTTGCAATTAACGGAAATTTTGATGATGCACAAAGTGCCATAAAAGTAATTTTTTCAAGTGAAGAATTTAAAAACTATGCAAATGAGCATAATGTAATGTTTTCAAGTGCAAATTCAATTAATATTGGAAGATTATTCCCACAAGTTATATATTATGTGTCAACTTATGTAAATTTGGTAAATGCTGGGACAATTAAAGCAGGTGAAGAATTTAATGTAGTGGTTCCAACTGGAAACTTTGGAAATATTTTAGCTGGATTTATCGCAAAAAAACTTGGAATACCAATCAAAAAATTTATTTCAGCTTCAAACAAAAACAAAGTTTTAGCTGACTTTTTCCAAACTGGAACATACAACAAAAACAGAGATTTTTATGCAACAAATTCGCCATCAATGGACATTCTTCTTTCATCAAACTTTGAAAGATACTTATATTATGCATTAAACGAAGATAGCAAGAGAGTAAGCGAATTAATTAAAAACTTGCTTTTAGATGGAAAATTGTCAGTAAGTGACAAAGAACTGAAAAATATTCAAAATGAATTTTATGGAGAATTTGCAAACGATGAAGAAACTGTAAGTGCAATTAAGGAAATTTATGAAAACTATCACTATTTGATGGATCCGCACACAGCCGTTGCCTATTCAGTTTACGAAAAACTGGATGAAAAACATCTGGACAAAGACATTCACACTGTAGTAATGTCAACTGCTCATCCATTCAAGTTCCCAGCTCCAATTGCAAAAGCGTTGGGAATTGATGATACAAAAGAACCTTATGCAATTTTGGATGAAGTTTCAGAAATTACTGGAGTAAAATTCCCTGAAAAATTAACTGAAGTTAGAAATTCTAAAATTAGATTTTCAGATGTAATTGATAAGGGTGATATTCAGGATTTTGTGAAAAAATATATAAAAGATTTGAAATAAAGATTAATTTATTTAATAAATCCAATTTTCAGATTGAAAATTGTTGAAAAAAATAATATAAAAAGAGTCGTAATTTAAACGGCTCTATTTTTTTTAATATTATATAACAAGGGGCTTAACCCCTTGCTAAAAAATCTATTATTTAAATAAGTATTATTAAATTTATGCTTTTTCAGCCATCATATCCTTAACTTTCATAAGCCTTGTGATACTTGATCTTTCATTTTCATCAAGTTTCATCTGAATATAACGGATTGTTTCTTCAAGCTGTGGAATTGTCATATATTCCAGTGCATTTACACGACGTCTTGTTTTTTCCACTTCATCTGCCATAAGCTGACATGCCTTTTCAATTTCTGCCAATTCCAGCAAATCTTTCATTACACAATTTAATCCATCAACAGCGTCATCCAAGTCAGCAGATGTTTGTGCATATCCATAAGGATAAGCAACTTCTGTACTTTCCATATTCTTGTTAAAAGTCATTTTAGGTACAATTACACTCATTACATTTTTAGTTTCTATATTTACAGAAAGTTCATCTTCCGAATATGCAATGGCATTTTCCAACATTTCATCAGACATTACACCTCTTGCAAGTAAAAAATCCTTAAATGAATCTTGTAATTTCCCTTCTACCTCTTCACGCAATTTTCTATTTTGTTTTACCAAAATAATAAATTGCCGCATAAGCTCGTCTTGTTTGTCCTTTAACAATTTATGTCCACTTTTGGCAGTTTTTAGACGTATTTTTAACCGGCTTAATTCCATTCTTGTAGGATTTACATTTAATCTTGCCATAGCCTATTCATCTCCTGCAGGTAAATATTTTTCCAAATATTCATCTCTAATTCTTTTCAACTCTGTTCTTGGTAATATTTTTAGTAAATCCCATCCTAAATTTAAAGTGTCTTCAATAGTTCTGTTATTGTCAAATCCTTGAGCCACATATTGTTCCTCAAATGCAGTTGTAAATTTAACAAACGCCTTATCAGTTTCAGACAATGCTGATTCACCCAAGATTACAGCCAGTTCCTTTGCTTCCTTACCAGTCGCATAAGCCGCAAACAGTTGGTTCATCGTATCCGCATGATCTTCTCTTGTTTTTCCTTTTCCAATCCCTTTGTCTTTCAATCTTGAAAGTGATGGTAAAACGTCAATTGGAGGCATCAAATTTTGTTTATATAAATCTCTTGATAAGATTATTTGTCCCTCTGTAATATATCCAGTCAAATCTGGAATTGGGTGAGTTTTATCATCTTCAGGCATTGTTAGGATCGGTATTTGCGTAATTGAACCTTCACGCCCTTTAATTCTTCCTGCTCTTTCATAAATTGTCGATAAGTCGGTATACAAGTATCCTGGATATCCTCTTCTTCCCGGAACTTCCTTTCTTGCTGCTGATACTTCACGTAATGCTTCACAATAATTAGTCAAGTCAGTTAAAATTACAAGTACATGCATTCCTTTTTCAAATGCCAAGTATTCTGCACAGGTAAGTGCCATTTTTGGTGTAGATAAACGTTCAATTGCTGGATCATTAGCCAAATTCATAAACAATACTGCTCTATCTATTGCTCCAGTTTTTATAAAATCTTCCGTAAATGTCTGAGCTTCTTCAAACGTAATTCCTATTGCCCCAAATACTACCGCAAATTTTGAATCTGTCCCCAATACTTTTGCTTGTCTTGCAATTTGAAGCGCTAGTTCTGCATGCGGAAGCCCTGAACCAGAAAATATTGGTAATTTTTGTCCCCTAACAAGAGTATTTAGTCCATCAATCGCAGAAACTCCAGTTTGAATAAATTCTGACGGATAATCACGTGCAACTGGATTTATAGCTGTTCCATTTATATCTAGTGTTTTTTCAGGAATAATTTTTGGCCCGTTATCTTTTGGACGTCCAAGTCCATCAAATACACGTCCAATCATATCTTCAGATACTCCAAGTGAAAGCGGTCTCCCAAGAAATCTTACTTTTGAATCTTTTAGGTTAATTCCAGCTGAATTTTCAAATAACTGCACCACAGCTTTATCTCCATTTACTTCAAGCACACGTCCACGACGAAGCTCTCCCTTTTGAGTCTCAATTTCAACAAGCTCTTCATATTTGATACCTTCAACGCCTTCAACCATCATCAAAGGCCCTACAACTTCCTTAATAGTTTTGTATTCCTTAAGCATTTGCTACACCTCCTTTATTTACAAGTTCATCTATTCCTTTTTCCAATTCTTTTGCTATTTCGTCAATTTTATTTAATTCTGCTTCAGGTAAATATTTTGCTCTTGCAATTCTTTCTCTTATAGGCATTGCAATAATTTCATTTAGATAAGCTCCATTTTCAAGCCCTCTTAATCCTTCATCATAAAATTTTAATACTAAATCAAGCATTTTATCCTGTTTTTCAAGCGAAGTATAAGTATCTGACTCCATAAATGCATTTTGCTGCAAGTAATCTTCTCTTATTGATTTTGCAATTTCCAGTTTAAGCTGATCCTTTTCTGATAATGTATCTTTACCAACTAATCTAACAATTTCCTGTAAGCTATCTTCTTCTTGTAACAATGACATTGCACGAGCTCTATTTCTAGAAAATTCAGGTCCTACATTTTGATTCATCCAATTATCAACTTTTGCTTGATACAACGAATAAGATTTTAACCAATTAATTGCTGGGAAGTGACGTCTATATGCCAAGTTTGCATCTAATCCCCAGAACACCTTAACAATACGAAGTGTCGCTTGCGATACTGGCTCTGAAATATCCCCACCTGGAGGCGAAACTGCTCCAATAACTGTCAATGCCCCTTCTCTTCCATCTTGCCCAAGACAAATTACTTTTCCTGCTCTTTCATAAAATTCTGCAGCTCTTGAACCCAAATAAGCTGGGTATCCTTCATCTCCTGGCATTTCTTCAAGCCGTCCAGACATTTCCCTAAGTGCTTCTGCCCATCTTGAAGTAGAATCTGCCATTATTGCTACTGAATATCCCATATCCCTAAAATATTCTGCAATTGTGATTCCAGTATAAATACTAGCTTCTCTGGCTGCAACTGGCATATTTGAAGTATTTGCTATAAGTACAGTTCTCTTCATTAATGATTGTCCAGTTTTGGGGTCAATTATTTCTGGAAATTCCATAAGAACGTCTGTCATCTCATTTCCACGTTCTCCACATCCTACATAAACTATAATTTCTGCATCTGCCCATTTTGCCATTTGGTGCTGTACAACTGTTTTTCCAGATCCGAAAGGTCCTGGTACACATGCAGTTCCACCTTTAGTTACAGGGAAAAATGTATCAATTACCCTTTGTCCTGTAATTAACGGAGCTTCTGGATTTAATTTTTGCTTATATTTTCTTCCACGTCTTACCGGCCATTTTTGCATCATTTGAACTTCTGCCAATTCACCTTTTTCAGTTTCAATAACTGCAATTGTGTCAACTACCGTATAACTTCCACTTTTAATAGTTTTCAAAGTTCCTTTAATTCCTGCTGGCACCATAATTTTATGATTTACAACAGAAGTTTCTTGAACAGTTCCCAAAATATCTCCTGTTTCAACTGTTGCTCCAGCAGACAAAACAGGTTCAAATTCCCATTTTTTCTCTCTGTTTAAAGGTTTAACTTCTACCCCTTTATCCAAAAAATCCCCTGCTATTTCTTGATATTCCTTTAACGGACGTTGAATTCCATCAAACATCGCTTCAATAAGCCCAGGCCCCAATTCAACACTCAAAGGCTCTCCTGTTGTAAAAACCTCTTCTCCTGGTCCAATTCCCGATGTTTCTTCATATACTTGAATAGAAGCCTGATCGCCTCTCATTTCAATAATTTCACCTATCAATTTTTTCTCTGAAACTCTTACCACGTCATACACATTGGCATTTTCCATACCTTCTGCAACAACAAGAGGTCCAGATACTTTTATTATTTTTCCTGTTTTCAATGAATTTCTCCTTTCATCTAAAATATATTAGATCCTATCGCTTTTTCAACGTACTCATCTATCTTTTTAAGCCCAATTCCTAGACTTCCTTGATTATTCGGAATCAAAATAACAGCTGGAAGCACTTCACGGTTGTATCTTTCAATGGTATTTTCAACCATAGTTGCAATTTGCTCTGTCACAAAGATAATACCATAATTATTGCTTGCCATTTCATCAATTGTGCTTCTGGCTTCTTCTTTTGTAACAACTGGATACACATCAATTCCCAATGCCTTAAATGATAAAATAGAATCTTTATCTCCAACTACACCTATTTTATGCATAAGTTTCACGCAACCTTTCCCTTATTTTATCCGAACTTATGTTGTTTATCTTGCTTACCATTATCATTCTTATTGCATTGATTTCACGCTCTTTTGCAACTAGATATGTAAATAATGGCTCTGGTCCAAATACAACATATTTTGATTCTTTATTTAATTCCATTAAATAATTATCAGAAATTTTCTCAAGTTCCGATAATCTTTTTGTTTCACTAAATATTTCTAGTCCTTTTGCCAGATACACTCCCAATTTTTCTTTTTTGAATTTATTCAAAATAGTATCTATATTATCATTTATTGAAGCGACAATTTTATTTTTTGAAATTGTTCCACCATCAAAAATAACAGTTTCCAAAAATCTCGCATCACGATTCTGTTTTTGAACTCTAAGTAGAGTTATCATATTTTGAAAGTCAATCAATCCTTCAACATAATCAGTAATAACTTTTACATCAATCTCTTTTACTAAACGTGATAAATTTCTAAAATAATGCTTATCTACAAGTATATCAATTCTTTGCGGATTATGATTTTCTTCAAAATCTTTTTGAACTTCAATAATTGCCTCTATTATTTCCTTTGGCAAATCATTACTTTGCAGCTCAAATTTTGTTTTAAATTTTCCAGCATCAATTGTTCCAGCTTGCATAAGCAAATGTGAAAAATCTTTCCCTGTTATTTTACTTTTCAATAATACTTTTAAATTATGATAATCATATTTAAGCGATAAAATATCAACAATTGCAGTATTTTTAACCATTTTTCTTACAATTGAAAATACTCGCTCTGTTTCTCTTTTAAGTATTGTTTCATAATCTTGACTACCATGAATATCAGCCATATCTTGAGAATATTCTGTTTCTCCCAATAATTTTAGCACTTCTTCGGGAGTTTCGGCTTCTATCATTCTTTCCAGTCTATTTCTAGTTAAAAGCCTCTTTTCCAGTACTCTAATAGTTACGACACTTCGTCCGTAATCCATTCTATTCATTTTTTTCTCCCTTTACTGACTCATTTTTCAATCTTTGTGAAAGTTCATGACTTTAAAATTAATACAGTATTTTACTTTTTACTTTCACATTCAACTATTAATTTATTTTATATTTTATACTAAATATATTTGCTAACTTATAATTTATAATTACAAAAAATAAAATTTAAAGTTAAATTTTATCTATGATAAGAAATATTAATTCCTTAAAAATTATTTATAATTTTAGCTACCAAATAAATCTATTATGAAAATAAAAGTTTTGAAATTTCAACTTCCAGTTCATCCCTCATAAAGTCCAATTTTACTTCAAAAGTATAATTTTCCTGAATTCCATTTTCTTCAATAACAAATCCTGAAGTTACAAATTCATTTTCCTTTACTTTTGCACCTGGAAATTCCTTTTTAACTTTTTCCACAAATTCTTTTTTTACAATTAGCTCTTTCCCAGTTATAGTATTCTTATCAATATTTTGATTTAAATAATTAATATATTTTTTTTCATCCATATTAACAAGTTTTGTTTTTAGTTTATCTATAACTTTATCAATTACTGCCTGCTTTGCTTCCAGCTTTTTGTTTCTAGCCTTTAAATTGGCACTTGATTTAATTCTTTCAGAAAGAAGTTCACGATCTCTTCTCGCATTTTCAAGAACAGTTTCTTTTTTTGCATTAATTTTTTTTATTTCAAGATCATATTTATGTTGTGCCTTTTCTTGTGCATCTTTTACAATTTTGTCTGCCTGTGCTTTAGCATCAGCTAATATTTTTGATGTTAAATTATCTAAATTAGACATATTTACTCCTTCTTTGTTTTTATGCCATATTTAATTCTTTTTATTTTTCTATCTTGCAAAATAAAATTAGAATTTTGCCAATAACATAATTGAAACAACGAATGCCAATAATGCATAAGTTTCAACCATTACTGCATAAATAATACCTTTTGTATTTTGTTCTTCATTTTTAGCAAGCAAGCTAATACCAGAAGCCGCAACTCTACCTTGTGCAATAGCTGATCCATATCCTGCGAATGCAATTGGTAAACAAGCCATTAAAATTCCTAATCCAGTTTGTATTGGCATTTCAGGTTTTAATTTTCCTAATACCATAAGTCCGATAACGAATCCATATAATCCTTGTGTACCTGGCAATAATTGTAATACTAACGATTTACCAAACTTTTCAGGTTCTTCACTCATAAGTCCTGAAGCTACTTCCCCAACGATTCCTACACCTTTTGCTGATCCAATTCCTGCTAATAATGTCGCCAATGCCGCACCTAATGTCGCCATTACGATTCCTCCATGTTGTACTAAAAACTGTGAAAAATTCATTTTATTTCCTCCTAATTTTTTATATTTATTAATAATTTTATTAAATTTCTTACTTTATAAAACACATTAATCATCAAGATTTATATATTTGTTTTCTGTTCTAAAATCTTTAAACGGCTTTCCTCCACCTTCATAAAATTTACCAAAATATTCAACATACATAAGTCTTGAAGTATGAACGTAAGCTCCAAGGAAAGATAAGAACATATTAAAAAAATGTCCACCTATTAATATTACTGGTATAAATATCATTCCAACCCAGCTTCCGCTAATCATTCCAGCAATCATATTTATAGCTGACGCAATAAATCCACCAGAAAGTCCCAAGGCCATAAGTCTTGAATAAGACACAAAATCTCCAACATAGCTTGAAATTCCATAAAGGCTGTAAAGCCCTCCTCCAAGTTTTGCTCCAACTCCCTTAGCATCACGTCCACCAGTAAGTACGATTCCAACCATTCCAACAATCATAATCCACATTGACACACTTGTTACAGCAGGCGATAAATTTTTCATTTTAAATACTAAATAAGCCATTCCGCCCATAAGTGCCATATACCAGAATAACACATCATAAACAGCATCCAATGCCTTTCCATCTCTAATAAGCATATACGCCTTTATTGCCAATCCAATAAATATATGAACTACTCCAAATACAATCGAACCAATTAATAAAGTATTATATTCTTTTGATGGATTTATAAGTCGCCACATTCCAGATATTTCTGCTCCAAAATATGAACCATACAAAATTCCCCAGAAAATAACTGAAAAACTTAGATAAAAGAAAAATTTAACCGATTTTCTCATTTGTGAACTCAAGTTTACAACTTTTAAGACAAACATTGTTGCAAGCAGTAAAACAAGTCCATATCCTACATCTGCTCCCATCATTCCAAAAAACAAGATATAAAATGGTGTAAACAACGGTGTCGGATCAATTTCATTATATCTAGGATAAGCATACATCCCCGTTAAATTTTCAAATGAACTAGAAATTTTTCCATTTTTTAATTTTATTGGCACTGTTTCATCATCTTTTCTTGCTTTTTCAAATGTTAAATAATAACTATTTCCAGCTTCATTTTTTACAACTTTTTCAAATTCCTGAACTTTTTCCGTAGGAATCCATCCTTTAATCAAAACTGTATTTTTAGTTTGTGCTAACTTTTCTGATTCTACAATACGCAGTTTTTTGTTTTGCATATATTCATAAACTGCCTGTAAATCAGTCAAATCTTCACTATAAGTCTTGATTTGAGCTTTTAATTTACGTTTTTGTTTTTTAAGTTCACCTATTTCCTTTTGCAATTCATTTTTGTAATCTTGTGGAACTGCATCAATATCAAGATTTTCTACAGTAAAGCTGCTATTTCTAAAAACTTCAGATAATTTTTCCTTTTCACTTTCATCTATACTTGAAATTACAAGATAATAAACTTCATCTTTTACTATTTTAAGTTCTTCATAATAAGTTTTATCAAGTTTAGAAATGCCTCCAATAAAGTCACCCTTTAATTTTAGCGGTATCGTTCCAAGAAATGTATTTACCTTTTTCAATTTTTTTAATTCCATAGGATTTACATCTAGTCGTTCCCACAAATCAATTTCATCATATCGTGCATATTTTTTAGAAATTTCAGATTTTATTTGTGAATATTGTACTCCAATTGAATTTAACTCTGAAGTAATTTTTTTCCAATCATAAGTTAGTGCTTTTTTAGACAATGTATCAAAAGTATAATTTTCATTTCCATGAATAATATCTCTTAAACGCGTCTTTCTTTCATCGTATTTTTTAATAAGAGAAATTGCACTGCTCAACTGATAAAGTCTTTCATCAATATGTGTCAATTCTTCATTGTTTACATATTTTGTAACACCTTCAACTGCATCCTTATCTATTTCTCCATTTTCATCACGTAACTTAATGTCAACAAAATTTACTTCTTTAAATTTTTGAAGCGCCTTTAATATTTTAGCTCTTTGTTCTGCGAAAACAACCAATTCAAATTTACTCATTTTAACTATTGCCATTATTTCACAATCCTCTCTGCCAATAAATTGACAACTTCATCTATTTTTTGCTCATCAATATTACGAATACTGTCAATATTTTCCTCTTCACTTCTCAAAAGGACATTTACTTTTTTTTCAGCATTCTCAATTGACTGTCTTTTCAGATTTTGTGCTTCAATATTAGCTTTAGAAATTATTTTATTACCATCATCTTTTATCTTTTGCTCAATATCTTTCAAAATATCTTTTGCTTTTTCATTTGCACTAGCAATAATTCTATCTGATTCTATTTCAGCACTTTTAATCTTTTCTAAAACTTCTTTTGCCAAGATATAACCTCCTTCACAAATTATTTTTTTAACTTTTACTGTAGTAATACTGTTGTTAAACTAAATTTTCTTTTTTAACTAACCACAATAACTACTATTCAAATAAAATTTTCTATTGACTGATTAGTCATAATATCTATTATGTTATCAATTTTTTTGGTCATTGTCAAGTATTTATTCCCAGTATACAAGGCAATCGTAAGAAAGAAACTTCAAAAGTTCAAATAAAAAAAATATAACACAACTAATTATGCTATATTCTTTTTCACTAATTTTTCAAATCTAAATATATAGGATCGCTTGGAACAGAAAAACCTTCTTTTTTTGCTTCTTCTTCTCGAAGCTTCAAATCATCAGTACTGATATATTTATTATCTAATATCGCAACTTCTTTTTTTAGTTTTTTCAATTCAGTTTCTTTACTTTTTATTTTTTGATCTAAATTTGCTACATCATATCCTACAAAAGATCTTAATAATGCTACTGTCGTTATAATTATAACATAAAACATAACAGTTTTTATAAGTTTTTTATCTAATCCTGCAGTCATGGAAAGTTTTCGCCTAACTTCTGTAGGAGCTGTTACTTTTTTTCTTTTTGCCTCTTCACGTGATCTTGCTGTATTTGTAATTTTTGGAACATCTAATATTTCCATCTTCATTTTTTTGTTTTTAGATACACCATTCATACTCCTTTTATTCACTCCTTTCAAAGATTCTCAGTTTTGCCGAATGTGCTCTATTATTTTTTTCTAACTCTGACGTTTTGGCAACAATCGGTTTTTTTGTAATTATCTTTCCTAAACTTTTTTTATTACATACACAAATTGGTATCTCCTTTGGACAAGTACAAGGATTTTCATATTCACGGAATTTTTCCTTTACAATTCTATCTTCCAAAGAATGAAAAGTAATTACCAAAAGCCTTCCGTTTGTATTGAGTAAATTTACTGCTTTATCCAATGTTTCACTCAAAACTTCAAGTTCTTTATTTACAAAAATTCTAATAGCCTGAAATGTCCTTTTTGCAGGATGCCGTTTCATACTTTTACCTATTGACCTTATAACAATATCCGCAAGTTCTGTCGTAGTTTCAATAGGTTTATTTTTCCTATATTCTACAATCTTTCTTGCAATTTTTCTAGATTTTGGCTCTTCACCATATTTGTAAATAATATCAGCAATCTCTTTTTCAGAAAAATTATTAACAACTTCATAAGCACTTATTTTTAAGTTATCATTCATCCGCATATCCAACTTTGCTTCAAATCTATACGAAAAACCTCTTTTAGCATTATCCAGCTGATTTGAAGAAACTCCTATATCCATCAATATTCGATCAACCTTTTCAAATCCAGCGAGATAAATGGCTGTGTCAATATTTTTAAAATTATCCTGAAATATCTGAAGCCTATTTCCAAATTGCTCAAGTCTCTTTTTAGCAAATTCAATAGCTTGTGTATCCTGATCAATTGCAATAACATTTGAGTTTTTAGAAGATTTTTCTAGAATACCTTGTGTATGTCCACCGCCACCAAGTGTGCAATCAACATAAACTGCATCATAATCTGTTATTATATTGTCCATTACTTCATCAAACAATACTGGCTTATGATATTCCATAAATTTCTCCTTTTTCAAAATTTTTGTGCACTGCAATTAAATTATTTTATTTATTTTACAATTACTGAAGTATTTTACCATATATTTCTTATTTTTTCCATATAAGTTTTTAAATTTTTTATTTTTATTTTCTAACTTTTTTAAAGTACAATTTCTTCTGAAATTTTTTTGGCTTCTTCTTTACCCAAGAGTTCACTAATAATAGCAAGAGAAAAGTCCATTGCAGTTCCAGCACTTCTACTAGTTATAATATTTTCATCCACAACAGCTCTATCATCTTTTAATACAGCCTTTCCTTTTAGCAAATCATTTTTACAGGCTGGAAAGCATACTGCACTTTTTCCTTCCAAAAGTCCAAGACTTGCCAATACTGTAGGAGCAGCACAAATAGCAGCAACCTTTTTGTTTTCAACATCTTTTGAAAACTTTACGACATTATCTAAAAGAAGTTGACAATTAAAATAATTTTGTGTTCCTGGTCCACCAGGCATTACAAGCATATCATATTCTGAAAAATCTATTTCCCCAATAACTTTATCAGCTGTTATTTTCACTTTTCTTGCACTTACCACAAGATTATCATTTGTAATTGAAACTGTATTTACAACAATTCCCGCTCTTTGAAGCAAATCAATTGGTGTAATTGCTTCAATTTCTTCAAATCCATTTGCCAAAAATACTGCAACTTTTTTTCCTTTCAATATTCTTCACTCCTTTATTTATATTATTTAATCTATAATTAATATTATATTTTATTTATTTAATAAAAAAACTCTATAAATAATAAATGTTAAATAAAAAATAATATCAACAATTTTTATTTTAAAATTACGTACGTAAAATTATAAAGACAAAAAAGGCTAATAAATAACATCACTAGCCTTTTCCCAATCCATAAACTATAATTTTGCTACAACGTCTTCAGGTGTATCTTGTTGCAAAATTAAATCTCTAAATTTTTGTGCATCAGCATAACTGCTATTTCTAATTATCTTTTTAACAGTTAGTCCAGACGAAGCACTCATACTAAATGAATCAAGTCCCATACCTAATAATAGCTTAGTCGCTCTCTTATCTCCAGCAAATTCTCCACACATACTTACGCTGATATGAGCTCCATGTGCAGCATCAATTACCTTTTGAATAGCTTCTAGTACAGCAGGGTTAAATGAATTATATAAAGTTGAAACCATTTCATTTCCTCTATCTACTGCTAGGAAGTATTGAGTCAAATCATTTGTCCCTATTGAGAAAAAGTCAACTTCTTTTGCAAATTTATAGGCTATAATAGCTGTTGAAGGAGTTTCAACCATTATTCCAACTTTTATGTTTCTATCGTAAATTTTTCCAATTTCATCAAGTTCTTTTTTACATTCTTCCAAAATAGCATTTGCTTTTCTGATTTCATTAACTGAACTTATCATTGGATACATAATTTTAATTTGTCCATATTGAGATGCTCTCAAAATAGCTTTTAACTGAGTTTTAAACATATCTTTATTTTCCAACGAAATTCTGATTGCTCTATATCCTAAGAATGGATTCAATTCTTTTGGTAAATCTAAATATGGCAACTCTTTATCTCCACCAATATCCATTGTTCTTATTGTTACTGGTTTTCCTTGCATCTTTTCAGCAACTATTCTATATGCACGATATTGTTCTTCTTCTGTTGGGAAATGATCAGAATTCATAAATAAAAATTCTGTTCTATATAGTCCAATTCCAGTTGCTCCAGATTCAATTACAGCATCAACATCATTAGGACTTCCAATATTTCCCCAAATATCAACTTTTCTTCCGTCAATAGTAATTGCATCTTCATGGATTAATTTTTTCAGTTCTTCTTTTTCTTTTCTTAATGCTTCTTGTTTTTTAATATATTCATTAACAAGGTCTTCTGATGGTTCTAGGAATAATTCTCCTGTTTCTCCATCCATAATAACAACTTCCCCGTCTTTTACTTCTGTAAGAACTCCTTTTACTCCAACTACTGCTGGTAGTTCAAGTGATCTTGCCATAATTGCAGAGTGAGCTGTTTTCCCTCCAACTTCTGTAATAAATCCTATACAATTTTCTAAGTCTAATTGGGCTGTGTCAGATGGAGTTAAATCTTCAGTTACAACTATAGTTCCTGGCTCCAAATTGCTTAAATCATGAATTTTTATACCTAACAAGTTTTTAAGCCATCTTTTACCTATATCTTGTAAATCAGCAGCTCTTTCTCTTAAATATGGATCATCCAATTGTGAAATCATATCACAATATTCGTTAATTCCATCATGCAATGCTTTTGCAGCTGGAAGTCCATCTCCTTTAATTTTATCTTCAACTTCTGTTATTAGATCATCATCTTCAAGAAGCATAATATGACCATCAAAAATTGCTGCTTTATCTTCTCCCATTTTTTCTTTTACTTTTTCTCTAATTGCAATTAATTGAGTTTTAGATTTTTTTAATCCGCTTTCTAATTTTGCAAGTTCAGCTTCAATTGTTGAGTTTTCATCCTTAGTTTCTGGTACAGCAATTTCTTCTGTTATAAAAAGTAATACTTTACCTATAGATACTCCTTCAGAAGCACCAATCCCTGTCATTCTTTTCATTTTTTTCTCCTCTATATATAATTTTTTTTTCGCAAACAAACCTTAATAAATTTTCATATTTTTCTAAAATCGAACAGAATTTTATATTATAAAATCTACTCAATAACTTAAATTTATAATTATAACCTTCTATATTTTATTATAAATTAAATATATCATCACATAAAATTTTTGATTATAATTAAACATTCATCTAAATTATAAAACAAATTTATTTATAATATTTACTTCTATTAGCCTTTATGTGATCTCTCAATATTTTAACAATTTCTCCTTTTCCAAACTTTGTTGCCATATCCATCGGAGTTCCGCCATGTTTATCTGTAATTGTAGGATTAGCTCCATATTGCAATAGAACTTTTACAATTTTTACATTTGCCTTTAATGTTGCATCTTCAAGTGGAGTCCATCCATCTACTGTACTTCCAATATTTGCAAGTTTAGGATCTTTTTTTAGTAATGTTTCTACTGCTTCTTCATTTTCATAATACGCAGCTGTTCCAACGGTTGTCCTATTAAAGACTGGATGTCTTTCGTATAAATTTGCCCCATTTTCAATTAAAAGTTGTAAAATTTCCTGATTTTTTGCTTCAATAGCAACTATAATTGGTGTATATCCATCCTTGCTTCTAGAATTTATATCAATTAATTTTGACCCTTCTCCACTAATTAGTGATGATTCATCCAAATCTACTCCATACACTCCTGCAGGTCTATTTATATATTCACTCATCAACTCTTTACGGTTCTTGATATTTTTTTTAGTTGCAAGATAGAATTGTACATATTTATTATTATGATTTCGAATAGCATTAAGTATTGCTTTTATCTGCTTTTCCTTAGCATCTTCTTCTTTTTTTTTAGTCACCAAATTTTCTCCAGTATCATATTTAAAAGTTATAGAAAATATTGTTTGACTAAAAAGTAACAAAATCATAACAAAAATCGTTTTATTTTTTTTAAATAAAAAAAACTTACTCACTATTTATACCTCACTATTAGTATTATACCATATCATTTTAAAAGTGCAAATATTTTTTGTCACTTTTGTAATTTTTTTAGTATTTTTTTATTATAGAAAATACAACTTAAAACATAAATAATATTTTTATTTTATCTAAAATTTTTAATTAGTTAAAAAGTTAATATTTTTTTCGTATTCTGTCATATCTTCTTGCCATTTCTATTGCTCTTTTTTCTGTCTTTTCTAATCTTTTCTCTTTAGATTCAGTATTTATCTTTTTTTCCCATTCTTTTTCATCCAAACGCAGTCTTTCCCTTTCTTTATCAGATAATTCACCCAAAAGTAAATTATAAAGCTTGTAAATTTCTGACTTCCAAGCTTTCTCCATTTGCCCAACTATATCTTCTGGCAGGGCATCCCTTCGAGTATCTGCCATCCTTTGCTTCATATATTCTTCATAACTCATTTTTAAAATATCTGGTCTTTTAACTGCTGTTGAATTTAGCTTTTTACCTTTTTTATTTTCCTTTCCAGATTTTGAACAACTTACTATTACTACTAGCAAAACTGCTATTATCAAAATTATTTTTTTCATTTGATTTGCCTCCTTTACCGACACTTATAATAAAACTAATTTAAAACTGGACTCAAAAGTTACAATTATTCTACTCAACTCCTGAGTTTATTTAAGTATAATTCCATCTAAAAATAGAAATTTTGGTTTTTCTATTTATACTAAACCCCATTTGAATAACGAATTTATTACAAACTTTTTTAATAAAGGATATAAACCTATTTTTAAAAGGGATTTAGTATTAGTTTAAAAAAAATTTATACAAGATTCAAATTTTCTCAAATTTAATTCCATTGTATTATACTATAAATTTTCTATAAAAAAAAGAGAAATAACAAAGTTTTCCTATGTTACTTCTCAAGATTGCAAATTATTTTTGTTTAAAGACTTATATTTTTTATTTCTTTAAATTATTACTTTATTCCATAAAACTAGGTAATTTAAAATTATTTTTTTTCTTTTTACCATTAGCAGAAGTTTTGTCATCTGAATCTTCATTTTGATTATCTTTATTATTATCAGAATTGTCATCACTTCCAGAAAAGTCATCTGAATCATCATCTTTTTTATTTTCACTATCATTTTCAGAATCATCTTTTTTTTCTTCTGGCTGTGAATCATTTTCTTTTAAGATTTCATCTTCTTTTCCAGTAATTTCTCTCACAGCTTCAGCCAATTTTTCAGTTTTATTTTTTTCTTCAAAATCTTTATCATTTTCCGTTACTTTATCTTCTAAATTTGCATTATTTTCAATTTCTTCTTTAGGTTTTACTTCTTTAACTTCTTCTATCTTTTCAGATTCTTTATTAATATTTTCAGCTTCAGTTAAAATTTGTTTAGCTGTTTTACCTTTGATAATCTGTCTAACTTCATCTCCAGTAATAGTTTCTTTTTTTAATAATAATGCTACTACTTCTTCCAATTTACTCCAATTATCATGCAAAGTATTTAAAGTGTTAAGATATTCTTCAGTTAAAATTTTTCTTATTTCAAGATCAATTTCTCTAACTGTCTCATCACTCTTGTTAGGAGCAAATGAATATTCATCATCAGAATTTTCAAAGTTAATTGGCCCTAACTTTTTACTCATTCCAACACTTTCAACATAAGCTCTTGCAACTTTCGTAGCACGTTTTATATCAGAATAAGCTCCTGTACTTACATCTTCTAATCCAATTTCTTCTGCTGCACGACCACCAAACAAAACTTTTATCTCAGCTAACATTTGTCTACTTGTAGTTACTAATTTTTCTTCAGGAAGCGGCATCATAAATCCTCCAGCTTCACCTCTAGGAATTATTGTGACCTTATGAACAGGATCAGCTCCTGGTGTCAATTCAGTCATAATAGCATGTCCAGCTTCGTGATAAGCCAACAATTTTTTCTCTTCAGGTTTAATAATTTTACCTTTTTGTCCAAGTCCCATTCCAATTTTATCTACAGCTTCATCCAAATCAGCCATTTTTATTGTATCGCTAGCTCTTCTTGCCGCCAAAATAGCCGCTTCGTTTAACAAGTTAGCCAAATCAGCTCCAACAAATCCTGGAGTTATTTTAGCAATGTCTTCAAGTCTTACATCTTTAGAAAGTTTTTTGTTTCTTGAATGAACTTTTAATATTGCAATACGTCCTTGTAAATCAGGTGCATCAACTGTTACACGTCTATCAAAACGTCCAGCACGCAATAATGCAGGATCAAGTACATCTTCTCTATTCGTTGCTGCAAGTACAATAACTTTTGTATCAGTTTCAAATCCATCCATTTCAACAAGTAATTGATTCAATGTTTGTTCTCTTTCGTCATTGCTTCCACTATTTTTTCCAACACTTCTTCTTCTACCAATAGCATCAATTTCATCAATAAATATAATTGACGGACTAGATTCCTTAGCTTTTTCAAATAAATCTCTTACACGTGAAGCTCCAACTCCAACAAACATTTCCACAAATTCCGAACCTGAAATACTAAAGAATGAAGCCCCAGATTCACCAGCTACGGCTTTTGCAAGCAATGTCTTCCCTGTTCCAGGTCTTCCTAATAAAAGTACACCTTTAGGCACTCTTGCTCCAGCTTTTGTATATTTTTCAGGATTTTTTAAGAAATCAACAACTTCTCGTAACTCCTCTTTTGCTCCATCAACACCCGCAACATCATCAAATTTTACGTCAGGCTTTTTATCAATTTTATTAACTCTTGATCTTCCAAATCCAAAAATATTTCCAGGTCCTCCACCTTGTGAACCTCCAACCATTTTTCTAGCCAGATAAACCATAAGAGCAATCATTATAATCATTGGTAAAAACTGTCCTAGAAGTAACAAAAAGAAACTTCCTCCTGATGGCTGCAACGAATTTAATTTTACTTTTTTACGTTCAATTGCGTTAATAATAATCGGTTCATTCCCAACTCTATCTGTTATTTTCTTTGTAAAATAAAGAGTGTCTCTTCCATTTTCACGAGTTTGTGCAATTAATTTGTCATCTTTTTCATTTATTTCACTAAAATCCCCAGCTTGTGTCCTATTTACAAATTCCGTATAGGAAATCTCCTTTTTAGCTTGGAAATAAGTTTGTATATCCTGATGAAATATTGCTGTAAAAGTGAATAACAACACTACAAAAATAAAAAACAAAAAACCTGAAAACGGAGATTTATTTCCGTCATTCTGTCTATTATTTTTTCTATTGTTATCTTTTCGCAACTCTTCTAATCGCTTTCTAATATCGTTTTTATCTTTTTCTGCCATTTTTCCTCCCTATTATTAATAATTTACTTTTACTCTCTTTTTTTAATTTTTTTATTTCAATTTCTTCGATTTTTTTTAAAAATTTTGAAAATCTTATATCTGAAACCGCCAAAATTTCTGTCAACTCACTATTATTTTTAATTTCACTTTTTGATTTTTGTACATTCATCTTATTATTTAAAATTTTAAAATTATCTTGAGCTTTAAAAAACTTGACTTCTATAATTGGAACAAAATCTCTTTCCCATTTTGGAACCTTTTCATCAATTAATATTTTTTTTATTTTTCTGTGTCCCAAATTTTTTAAAAGAATTCTATCTCCATTTGTTCTACTTCTAACAAAAAATTCTCCATTTTTTACTTCATCATTAATTTCAAAAAAAGTATAATTTGTAGTTTCATCATTTACAAAATTTTTTTTTAAATCTTTAATATTTTTATACAATATTATTTTGTAATTATACCATTTAATACTTTGATTTTCCTTTAAAATTATGGTTTTATCAGATAATATTCCACTTTTATCTTTTTTTAAATTTTCTGATTTATTTTTATTTTCAATTTCCTCTATTTCTAATTCTCCATAAACATTTTTCAAAATTTTATTTTCTCCCAAATAAAATTCTTTTGTTCCTGCACTTTTCAATTCTCCGTTTTTAGTAAAAAAACATTCAAAAATTTGATTAATTTTCTCCCTTGAAATTTGCACATTATTTTTTTTTAAAAATAAACTTAACTCATCTTTCGTAGCAAATTTTCCTTCCTTCAAGATTCTATTTTTTTTTATCTCAAAATCTTCTGTTTTATCAAGTTCTCTGTCGTTAATTTCCACAATTAAAGATTCCACTTTTTTTCTAAAGTCTGGATTAATCTTCTCAAAATAAGGAAAAATTTTATTGCGGATAAAATTTCTTGTATAATTATTCTCATTATTTGTATAATCAATCAAATATTTTTGTCCTTTAGTTTTCAAAAAAGATAAAATTTCATGCTTTTCAAATCTTAAAATTGGTCTTATTATATTTTCCCTGATTTCTGGAATACCTTTTAACCCAGCCATTGATGTACCACGTAAAATACGAAAGATAAAGGTTTCTATATTATCATCCGTGTTATGTCCTGTCGCAATTTTATTATAGCCAATTTTTTTTCTAACATTCTCAATTGCTTCATACCGCAATTCTCTAGCTGCCAATTCTACTGATTTTTTATTTTCTTTTGAATATTTTTTTACATCGACACTTTGAATATAATAATTAATATTATTTTCAACTGCAAATTTTTTTACAAATTCCAAATCGTCTTCAACGTCATAACGCAAATTATGATTAACATAAACAATTGAAATTTCTATTGGAATTTGATTTTTTAAAAATTTTAGAAAATAATAAAGAAAAACTGAATCAGGCCCTCCAGAAAACGCAATAAGAATTTTATCTCCTTTAGAAATCAAATTTTTTTCAATAATTTCTGTTGATCTTTTTAATATTTTTTTTTCTATTTTTTTTATTCTTTCCATTAATTTATTCCTAATTTTTAATGTTATTATTAACTTATGACATACTTTCACTTTGTAGTATTTATTTTAATTGTCCACTTTCACGACGTTTTTTCAAATGTTCTTCGTGTGTTTTTGAATAATATGTTTTTCCCTTATATGTAAAGAAAAACAAATTATCAGTTTTTTTAGCATTTAACACAGCTTTAAAAGTTTCAAGTGGAGGATTTCCAATTGGTGTTGGAGGTAATCCTTTAACTTTATACGAATTATATGCCGTATTTTGAGATTTTAAATCATTTCTTGTAGCCTGTCTTCCCAATTCATATTTTAATGTAGCATCCGATTCTAATTTCATCCCAATTTCCAGCCTTTTCAAAAATATTCCAGCAACTATTGGCTTATCTGCCGCATCAGGCACTTCTGCCTCCACAATAGAAGCCAGCTTCAAATTATCATAAAACTTCTGTTTATCAGGATATTTTTCAGGTGGAAATTTTTTCAAAAATTCATCAAGAATAGTTTTAATAACTTGTTTAGTTGTAACATTTTCAGAAAAAATATAAGTTTCAGGATAAAAATATCCCTCAAAATTATTATTTTCGTGTGGATACGGAAAATCAACTTCACTTAAAGCCTTGTTTATTTCCTGAGCATTTCCTAATTCAAGTGCTTCCATACGTGCAAATACTTGCTTTGATGTAAATCCTTCAGGAATTGTAAGTCTTATTCCATTAGTTTCACTATTCTTTATTTTTTTTATAATTTCATATTTTGAATATTTTCCATTAAATTTATAAGTTCCCACTTTTAACTTTATATTTCCACCATTTAATTTTAGATATATTCTATCCATAATTCCATAATTCAATTTTAAGTCTTTATAAATTTGTATAAAATTTGTTCCTTTTTTTACATTTACATTAACATTTTTATACTCCCTTTTTGCAAAAAAGAAGTTAAAAAAGAGTGACAGACACATAAACAATATTAAAAATATTATAACATAAGTAATTTTCAATGTATTTTTCATTTTTTTCTCCCAAATATTCAGTATTTTTATTTGTAAAAGTCTACAAATTTCAATTAATGTGAACTTTTTCAATTAATTTTTTCATTTTTTTGTATCTTTACCATTATTTTCTATTTTATTTTTATTTTTTAAATCCTCATCATTAAGCTCAATAACTTCTACACTTTTAGTTCCATCCTTAGTTTCAAACCTTGTCATTCCCTCTTTTCTCATTCTTCTCTCAAATTCTCTTTTTGCACCAATTGTATCAATTTGAAATACGCTTTCAGGATTTTCACTCAATCTTCTTTCTAAATCATCTGTTTTATTTTTTAATTCAGCTTTTTTCTTTTCATTTTCAATTTCTCGAATACTTTTCATATTGATATCATAATCAAGATTGTCAAGAGTATTTTTATTTTTTACAATTTTTTCAAATTCATCCAGTTCTTCGCCTTCGAGTGAAATTTTATTATTATTCGGATAACGTGAAAAAACTCTTGTAACACCATTATTATACCTTATAATCATATAACGATAATTTTTATCAAAAAATATAATTTCATTTCTATTATTTTTAAAATATTTTTTTTCAATATCCAAATACACATTTCCTTTTTTTTCTTCAATCCAACCTCTATTTATTTCTTCGTTCCATTTATCTGTTTGTGGATCAAAATAACTTTTTACAATATGATATCCATTTTCTTCTTGTAAAAAATCATATCTTACATTTTTCAAGTTTTTCTCCGAATTATCATCTGTTTTTATTAAATACCATGTTCCATAACTTTTTGATGTCTGAAATTTTATGATTGGATTAACTCTTTCATCTATTTTTTTTATAAAGCGTTCAATTTTATTAGTTTTTTCTAATTTTTTCTGATCTTTTTCCTCTTCTTCATCTTGAAGCTGGTCCAAATAAATTAAATTCCCATCTTCCTCATTATTTTTTTTTAAATCTTTATCTTCATTTTCAAAATCAGTATTACTATTTTTATTGATAATAATATCAATTTTTACTGCCTCATCCTCAATTTTATTTCCGCTAAGCTTCTTTTCATTATTTTTATTTCCATTAGCAGCCATTGGCAACGAAAATATCCAAAAACAAACTGCAATATAAAGTTTTATTTTCCTGTATTGATTAAATTTTTTTTTACTCAAAATATTCACCTTTTTTTCATTTTTAGTTATAGTGTAAATTCAAACTCTAAAGCTATAATTATTGTATTCAAACTTTAGTTTTGACTAATCTATTTTTTTAAATTATATCACACATTTTTCAATTTGCAAATCAAATATTTAATACTAAATCATATTTGAAAAATAAAAATTATATTTTATTCATTTCCTAATAAGAAGGTTACTTTAAGACATTGACTTTATTAAGTTCCAAATACATATAGTTGTTAAAAAGGTTTAACTATTTAGAGATAATGTTAAATAAAAACACAGTATAAAACAAAAAACTGTTCTAAAATTAAAACAGCTTTTTGCATTATTATTTACTTAATTCTACCAATATCCTTTCTAAAATACATTCCATCAAATTTAATTTTATTCAACAATTTATAAGCATTTTCCTTAGCTTCATCCAATGTCTTTCCAAATGCAACGGCATTCAATACTCTTCCACCATTAGTCTTGAATTTTCCATCTTCAAATTTAGCTCCTGCGATAAATACCAATTCATTATCTGAAGCATTTTCAATTCCAGTTATAACATCACCTTTTCTGTAAGTTTCTGGATATCCTCCTGCAGCTCCTACAACACAACAAGCATGAAGCGGTTTCCAAGTAACATTTAATTCCGATAATTTTTTGTCAAATGAATATTCCACCAATTCTAACAGGTCATTTTCCAATAATGGTAAAACAGCTTGAGTTTCAGGATCTCCCAATCTCATATTGTATTCAAGCAAGTAAACACCTTTTGCCGTAATCATTAGTCCAAAGAAAATTACACCTTCAAAATCCATTCCTTCAGCTTGTATTCCCTTTAAAGTTGGATTCATGATATCATTTTTAAAACTTTCAAAAACTTCATCTGTCACATAAGGATTAGGGCTTATAACTCCCATTCCACCTGTATTTAATCCAGTTTCATTCTCCCCAATTTTTTTGTGATCTTTTGCTGATAACAATGGTACAATAACTTTGCTATCTGTAAATGAAAGTATTGAAGCTTCTACTCCATCCAAAAATTCTTCAATTACAACTTGATTTCCAGCATCTCCAAATTTTTCATCAATCATTATATCATCAACCGCTTTTATCGCCTCATCAAGATTTTGAGCAATAATTACACCTTTCCCAGCCGCAAGACCACTAGCTTTTACAACTACAGGAAAATCTTTCCAATTATTCAAAAATTCTTTCGCTTTTTCAGCATTATCAAAAATTTCATAAACAGCAGTTTTTATCCCATATTTTTTCATAAAATCTTTAGAATAAGCCTTGCTTCCTTCAAGAATTGCTGCTTGTTTATTAGGCCCAAAAATTTTCAACCCATTTTTATGAAATTCATCAACAATCCCAGCTACCAATAATTCTTCACTTCCAACAAATGTCAAATCAATATTATTTTCCTTAGCAAATTTAACATACTCGTCTATATTATTCGATAAATTCACATTTTCAGCTTTTGGCAACAACTCAGCTCCTGCATTTCCTGGTGCTATAAATATTTTCTCTACCTTTTCATTTTGAGATATTTTCCAAGCAATTGCATGTTCTCTTCCACCTGCTCCTACGATTAATACTTTCATTTTCTTGTTTCCTCCTTGAATATTTATATTTCTGATTTACTTTATATCTTTCTTATAAATGTATTTTATCATATTTTCTTGCAATATTAAATCTAAAAAATAAATTTTTCCTATTTTTAAATCAATATTTACAATTTTATAAAATTTTCTTGCTCCCTAACTTCAAATATGTTATCCTAAAATCAAAAATACTAAAAAAAGGAAAAATATATGAAAAAAAATAAAATTCTTTATACGATAAACTATGACAAAATTGTAAATTTTAAGGAAAGAGTGACTCGTTTTACTGTTAGATTTGAATTTAAGGATTCTGAAAATGAAGAATATTCAGGAGAAGACTTTGCTCATTTGCACGATACTGGAAGATTGACAGAATTATTGATTGATGGTGCAGAATTGTTGATAAAAAAGGCAAATAATGAAAATCGTAAAACTAAATGGGATATTATAGCAGTGAAAGTTCATGGAGAGATTATTCTTATAAATACGGCTTTTCATCGATATATTACAGAAGCCATATTTTACGATAATGAAATTTCTCCATTTGGAGAACCTTCGTATATAAAACCTGAAATTAAGCATAATAATAGCAAACTCGATTTTTATTTAGAAAATGAAAAAGAAAAAATTTTCATTGAAGTAAAAGGTTGTACTTTGGTAAACGGAAAAATTGCTCAATTTCCTGGCTCTCCTTCAATTCGTGCCTTAAAACATTTGAGAGAACTTATGGAACTTAAAAAAGAAGGCTTTCGGACAGCAGTTTTTATTTTGATATTCAGAAAATCTGAAATTTTCGCACCCGAACATATTATCGACAGAGAGTTTTCTGAAACTTTTTATGAAGCAATGGAAAATGGTGTTGAAATTTATCCGATGCTTTTGGAATATAGGGAAGATGGGAATGTTTATTTTGTTAAGAAAATTGGGATAATGGAGAAGAGATTTTAGTAATTTTCTAGAATCTCTTTTCCCTCTAATTTCTTAATCTGAAATATTTGATTTTTTTTAATTATAAAGAAATTTAATATTGCCTCAACTTAATTTACAAAAATTATAAACTTTATTTATCTAATTTTTGATGTCGTGGACAATCTATCAAAAAACAGTCATATAAAAATTTAGGATAAATTTTTACTTCTGGTTTATAATCTGTTTTCAATATTTTTTCATACTCCGCCTTCAAATTCTTTATTTGCCTTTTTATCTCCCTAATTTCTTCTTTTTTATACGATTTCGTACATTCTGTTAAAAATTCTCCATTTTTAATGCTCTCTACTTCTTCATCTTTAATCTTCAAAACTATTTTAAAATTTTCTTGTAATCTTTCTATTTCATTTAACTGCTTTAGAGAATAAAAATAGAATCTCAGCCACCAAGCTGGAAATTGATAATCTTGTATTTTTAACTTTGAATAAATTTTTCGGCTTTTCTCATAACTTCCCACCAAATAATATAGCTCTGCAAATTCTTCCACAAAAAAATCATCATTATTAGTAGTTTCCAACATCAATTCATTAATTTCATCCTCAATATTTTCAAATTCCTTTAATTGAATTTTATTTGCAATATAACTATATTTTATCTTAGCAAAATCCTCTTTTTCAAATTCAAAATCTTTTTTTATTAATTCTTCCAAAATTATTTTCGCCTCTTCATATTTTCCATTAACCATCAGCAAATTCGCATATTCAAACTTATAAATCGGATTATTTTCTAATTCACAGGCTCTTTTATACATTTCTTCAGACTTATCGTATTTCCCAGCACCATAATAATCGGCTCCAAGCCCATAATAAGCCTTAGAATTATTTGGATTAAACGCCACAGCCTTTCTCAAAGTTCTAATCGCTCTCTTACTACCATCTCTCTGATCATCATAATAAAAACCTAAATTAGTATAAATCCGTGATTTTTCCTCATTAGTCAATTCATTTTCATATTTTTTAATAAATTCATTCAATAATTTATAAATATCATCCCATTGATAATTTAATTCATTGTAAACTGCCGCTAATTGACATACTTTTTCTACATCTCGTGGATTCTCTTTTAATTTATTTTCCAAAAATATTTTATACTCTTCATAAACAGAATCATAATCACTATTATTTCTAATTTTTTCTTGAATATATTTTATCCATTCTTTTATCGTTTTTCTTTCTAAATTTTTTTGTTTTTCCAATTTTCCTCCTAATCTAATTTCTGATGCATTGGACAATCAACTAAATAGCAAGTTTTATACATTTTTTCTAAATTTATTTTTGTATTTTGAGGCTTATAATTACTATTCATTATCTTTTTATATATCTCCAAAATCTTTTTTATTTCATTCTTTTCTTCTTCAATAAATTCATCAATCTCTTCTTCATTCCAGTATTTTTTGTCATAAATTTCTCCAATTTTAATCTTTTCAATATACTTATTATGTTTTTGAATCAATTCTGACAATTTGTTTTCTGCTTTCTTAAAATTTCCTAATTTTTTTAAACTGTAAAAATAAAATGAAAAACGCATATTATAATAAAAACGTTCTTCCCAGTCAAGTTCATCTATCTCTTTTTCAAAAACCAAGACACACCTATCGTATTCTTCAAATAAATAATATAAGTCTATAAGTTCTTCAAATAAAATTTGCTCATCATAATAATATTTCTCTAACGACACTTTCTCTAACAATTTATCCAGAATTGGCTCAGCCAATTTTTTATCATTGGTATAATGTAAGCACAGTGCCAATGCATATAAAATTCCTGCACTTTCAGGTTCCTTTTCATAACATCTCAATAACATTTCTTTCGCTTTTTCAAAATAACCACAATAAAACAACGTTATCCCATAATTATAATCATCTTCTATTTCCTTCTCATCTGAAAATTTTTCCATTTCCTGAAAACATTCAAGTGCCTTTTTGTATTTTTTTCTTTTTAAATAATATTCTCCCAATACTTCCCATACAACCACTGATTGTTTCCCCATTTTAATTAATTTTGTCAAATAATACTTACACATTTTATCATTATAAGCATCTTTTTCATATAAATCAGCCAAATCCTGATAAATAACAGCCTTCTCATTATCATTTAAATCTTTTGAATATTTTTTCAAAAACTTCTCTAATACATTCACACTCGTTTTTCCATCTTGATATACTGTAAAATAAGCTATCGCTAATTGACATACCTTTTCTACATCTCGTGGATTTTCCAAAAGACATTCCTCCAAATAATCCTTATATTCAACAAACGCATGCTTATAATTATCGTAACTATCATTTTTTTTGATTTCATCCTGAATATATCTTGCCCATTCTTCTTTTGTTTGTTTCATAACTTTATTCCTTTCATATTTCTTCAATCCTCATCAATTATCAAATGTTGTGGACAATCCACTAACCAACATTCATTTTCAAAAAACATAAATATTTCCATCTTAGGCTTAAAATCCGTATTCAATATTTTTTTCGACACTAAATTAATATTCTCCAATCTCTTTTTTTCATCTCCTATCATTTCCAAAAATTCTTCTTTCATTGTATCTTTCTGATATTCTTCGTTGGTCTTTATTTCTGCAATATTTTGTAAAATTTCTTTTTCAGCTTTTTTCACTATTTTATTTATTTTTTCAAATTTTTCTAACTGCTTTAAAGAATAAAGATACGGTGCTATGGAATTCGCTTCTAAATAAAAATTACTTTTATCTGCATATTTACAATATTTTTCATAATTACCACATAAATAATATAAATCTTTTATTACATCTTCATCAAACGTGTGAAAACCTTCATACGTCAACCAATTCAAATATTTTTCATAATCTGTTTTCTCCAGCATTTCAAACTCTTTTATTTTTTCCAAAAGTTTTTCTATATTTTCAGTATCTTTATTTCCTAAATAAATTTTACAAAGAACCCTGTAAAAATGATATTTAATGTTGTTTGAGTCTCCCATTAACAAATTATCCAAAATTTTTTCAGCTTTTTTATATTCTTTATTTTGAATTAAAATCAGTGCATATCCATAACTATATTTCGCTTCATCACTCATTTTGCAGGCAATTTCTATATTTTCAAGAGATTTTTGATACATTTTAGCATAAAAACAAATAGCTGAAAGTCTGTAATAAATGTCTGCATTATTTGAATTAATTTTTATTGCTTTTTCAAGATAATCAATAGCCTTTTCTTCCATACATCCCCTATCTTCACACAAATAAGCCAAATCAGCATACATTCTAAACTTTTCATCTTCTGTTAAAATATCAAAATTCCTTTTCAAAAATGTTTCTAAAATTTCTATACCGTCGCATTTCCTGCTCAAATAGTAAACTCCCGCCAACTGACAAACGACTGAAACATCCTCAGGATTTTTTACAGTTTCCTTTAACAAGTATTTCCTATAATTTTCAAGTGCAACATCATATTCTGTTCTGTCTTCATTTTCCAATTTTTCCCATATTTTATAAATATATTTTTTCATACCTTCATTCAATTTAACTTCAATATCCAATTTTATCTCCCAATTTTTATTTTACACTTATTATAACATCTTTTCCCAAAACAAAAAAGGCTACAATAAAATCCCGTAACCTTTTTCTATCTTCAAATTATCTACTTCCATTCTTCCTATCATTTATAACTTTATCCACATCTTTAACATACTCATAATCAGCTTCTCCCAATTTCACATCTTTTCCAGTTGGCACATACCACAAAAATTTTGAAAAATAGTCTTTCAATTTTTTGTCTGAAAAATCATAACCTGCCATCGCATAAGGATAATTTCTCATTATTTTCAATTCTTCATCTGAAATATCTTTTATTTCATCTTTATCTAAATATTTTATCGCATAGGCATCGTCTGTCAAATCATCTTTAAATTTAAAACCTTTTTCCGTTTTATCAGGAAATACATAATTAACTCTCAAACCTTCTATTTCTGTCAATTCAAATTCTTCTTTAGGCTTGAAATTATTTGTTTTAAAATATAAATAACCTTTTTTTAATTTTGCATAAAGAACTTTGTATGGCTCATTTGTTTCATAGTTTTCTTTGTAAGCATAATCAACATTTCCTTCTCCAGCCAATTGCCATTTTATTTCTTTCCCATCTTTTGTCTTTATCACAGGCATTGCAATAAGAGCATCTCCTGGCTCAACAATCACTTCAAAATCATCCACCTTCTGATTTTTCCATTTTGAAATAGTCGACCAAACATAGTTGAAATCAACGGTTCCAACACCACTACTTCCATCATAATGATAACTATGCTCAACTACATTTTCTCCCTTTTTAAAATTAGCCTTAAAATAGTAAACATAACTCTTTTTGTAATATTCATATTCTTTTAGTATCTTTTCTTCATCGTATTCCTTAAAATATTTTTTAACTTCTTCCAGTTGTTTTACATCTTTCGGTGCAAAATCAGTCAATCTATACGCTTTTGTACTCACACTTTGTCCATTGACAGAAGTCTTAAAATCCTTGAAATGATCTCTTTCATCCCATGCTTCATTCCCACCTTCAGGCGTAATAAATCCAATATATCTCTCCCCAGCTTCAGGACTATCGAATACAAATCTAACAGTTACCACCATTTCATTGCCTATCGTCCCATACTCCGACCTAAATTTTTCCAATTTAAAACGAAGCCTCTCACTCTTTATAGAAACATTCGACACATTCATCGGCACAATATGCCCACCTTCCGACCCAAATTCCCAGTCATTCGCCAATAAATTCGCACTAAAAATCATAACTAGAGCAAATAATAGCAGTATCCTGATTTTTTTCATGACTACCAACTCTCTTTCTTTTATTTTTTATATTTCATTAAAATTATACCTTATTTTTAATTTTTATCCAATATATTTATTCTTATTTTTAAGAAACTTGAAAAAAATTAGAATATTTTTATAACTTTAAATTTTAAAAAGAAATGGTAATTAAACATTGTTTAAAAAGTCTAAAATTTTTTTGTTTCAGTAATTTTTTAATTAATCAATATTTTATTTTCCAAATAATGCTAAAAAAATATCTTTTGAATTTTCATTTCCAATAACATAGACACCTTCTTTTAGTATTTTAACATATGTTATTTTAACTATTGGTTCATTTGACATTTCAAGTTTTTCAGTAATCTTATACGCATTTTCTCCTATTTTTTCTACATCAGTTGATAATAATCTTAATTTGTATTCGGTTTTTTCTTTTTCATAATATTCTTTATATTTTTCATCTTTCCCATCATTAATTATTTTTTCAAAATCTTTTTTATCTTTTTCAACTATAAACAATCTTTGTAAAAATAAATTTTTCTTTTCTTTGTCATATAATTCTGAGATTACATTACTGTACTCATATTCTCTAGGTTCTTTTACTTTTCTAAACTCAAGTTTTTCAGGCATCAATATTGAAATATTTTCAAAAATTTCTTTATTTTTTCTTTTACTCAAAATTGTATTCTGAATATAATTTTTTTCCTCTATTTCTTTTTTCAATTTTAGTTTTTCATCTCTTTCAATTTGTTTTGGAGTTCTAAACTTTGGTTCAGAACATACTCCAAACTCACTACATGAAATTGCTACAACCCACGGTACTGCATATCCCACACCAGCTGCCACTCCTAATGCAACACAAGAATTTAATCCAAATATCCCTAATAACATTAAAAATAAAATTTTAAACTTTCTCATACCATTCTCCCTCTCTCTATTTTAAAATTTAATCTCATTTAAATTATACCACATTCTCTTTAAAAAAAATCACAGCTGAATTAATAACCGTGATTTATAAAATATTTATTTTAATCTATTTCTAATTCCCTTTCTAATGCTTCCTGTAAAACTTTATAATAAATCGTTCCTTTATCTCTTGACCCATCTTTTAATATTTTAAAACTTTCCACATCAGGTAAAAATTTATTGTACTGATTGAATACCCCATTTACATATTTCACGACAAGTTCATCATCCCAATAAACTTTTCCATCTTTAATCGTATATTCTGCAAATCCAATATTTCCAAGTGAACTACTCCCGCTTTTAGAAGCGGAAGCTTCTTGGGAAGTATCTGCTTCTGTTAGCCAAATATATTTACCAAGCTCTTCGGATAGTTCCTACCCTGTCTTTTTTTATTTTTCTAATATTCCAACATCAATTTCCCAATGTTTTTTATATTCAGTGCCGCATTATAATCCCTATCAATCTCAATTCCACAGCACTCACATCTATAGCTTCTTTCTGACAATTTCAGTTCCTCTTTAACATTTCCACATTTACTGCAAGTTTTCGATGACGGAAACCACTTATCTATTTTTAAAAATTGTTTCCCTAAAAACATCAACTTGTACTCAAGCATCCTCAAAAACATTCCCCATCCATTATCTCCTACACTTTTACCAAAATTTAATGCCTGGCTCATCCCTTTCATATTCAAATCCTCAACAACCACAGCATCATATTCTTCAGACAATTTTTTCGATAATTTATGCAAAAAATCCCTTCGACAATTCTTGATATACTCATGCAATTTTGATATTTTTGCTTTTTGCTTATACCAATTTTTAGAAAATCTCACTTTTCTTGACAATGATTTCTGTAATTTTTTCAATTTTTTCTCCAACATCCTAAAATATCTTGGATAATCAGCTCTTTGGTTTTCAGAACTGACAAATAATTCAGACATTGAAAAATCAAGCCCAATTACTTTATCATTAGTCGGCACTTTTTGAATTTCTTTTTCAAATTCTGTCAAAACAGAAACATAGTAATTTCCATTACTATTTGTTAGTGTTACCGACTTTATTCTATAATTTTTTGGTATTTCTCTATGATATTTCAATTTTACTCTTTTCAATTTTGGCAAAACCAAATATTTATTTTTCTCAATTCGTATTGAATTATTCACACAATTTGTCGTGTAACTTTTAACACTATTCTTTTTAGATTTGAACCTCGGAAACTTCGCTCTCTTCTGAAAGAAATTCGTAAATGATCGTTTTACATTCAATTGAGCATTTGAAAGTGCCAAACTGTCTACTTCTTTCAAAAATTGATTTTCACTTTTCAAACTGGCAGGTGTAATTATTTTATTTTTTCCAGTTTCTTCATAAAATTTATTTGCAGTATACAAAATCGTATTGTAAACAAAACGAACACATCCAAAAGTCTTGTTTA
>NZ_DBHIXN010000009.1:0-57795 GCF_057270615.1 Leptotrichia sp. | reverse complement strand
GGGGAAGATTGTGGAAAGAATATTTTTGGAGTAGAAGTTACTTAGTTCTAAGTGTTGGAGGTGCACCATTAGAGATAATTAAAAAATATATTCAAAATCAAAAGGAGGTGTAATTTTATGAAATATAATTTAGCATTCAAATACAGAATTTATCCAAATAAGGAGCAAGAATTATTGATAAATAAGACTTTTGGATGTGTTCGTTTTGTTTACAATACGATTTTGTATACTGCTAATAAAATTTATGAAGAAACTGGAAAAAATAAAATAGTTACACCTGCCAGTTTGAAAAATGAAAATCAATTTCTAAAAGAAGTAGACAGTTTGGCACTTTCAAATGCTCAATTAAATGTAAGACGATCGTTTACGAACTTTTTTCAGAAGAGAGCGAAATTTCCAAGGTTCAAATCTAAAAAGAATAGTGTTAAAAGTTACACGACAAATTGTGTGAATAATTCGATACGAATTGAGGAAAATAAATATTTGATTTTGCCAAAATTGAAAAGAATAAAATTAAAATATCATAGAGAAATACCAAAGAATTATAGAATAAAGTCGGTAACATTGACAAACAGTAATGGAAATTACTATGTTTCTGTTTTGACGGAATTTGAAAAAGAAATTCAAAAAATGCCAAGTAATGATAAAGTGATTGGACTTGATTTTTCAATGTCTGAATTATTTGTCAGTTCTGAAAACCAAAGGGCTGATTATCCAAAATATTTTAGGATGTTGGAAGAAGAATTGAAAAAATTACAGAAATCATTATCGAGAAAAGTGAAATTTTCTAAAAATTGGTATAAGCAAAAAGCGAAAATATCAAAATTGCATGAGTATATTAAAAATTGTCGAAGAGATTTTTTGCATAAATTATCGAAAAAATTGTCTGAAGAATACAATGCTGTGGTTGTTGAGGATTTGAATATGAAAGGGATGAGCCAGGCATTAAATTTTGGTAAAAGTGTAGGAGATAATGGATGGGGAATGTTTTTGAGAATGCTTGAGTATAAACTGATGTTTTTAGGAAAGCAATTTTTGAAGATAGATAAGTGGTTTCCATCGTCGAAAACTTGCAGTAAATGTGGAAATATTAAAGAGGAACTGAAATTATCAGAAAGAAGTTATAAATGTGAGTGCTGTGGAATTGAAATTGATAGAGATTACAATGCGGCACTGAATATAAAAAACATTGGAAAAGAAATGTTGGAATATTAAAAATAAAAGAAGACAGGGCAGGGACTGTCCGAAGAGCTTGGTAAATATATTTGGCTAGCAAAAACAGGTACTTCCCAAGAAGCTCCCGCTTCTAAAAGCGGGAGTAGTTCACTCAAATATTTTACTCTGTTATTTTAGAAAAAAATTAGCAAAAAAAGTAATATTGTGATAAAATAAAATATAAGAAAAACTTTTTAGAAAGGATTCGGATATGTTGATAGATAAAGTAAAAAAAGTTAAAATTACTGATAAGATTACGATTGGTAATGATAAGATTTTTTTGATTGCAGGGCCTTGTGTAATTGAATCGGAAGATTTAGTTATGGAAGTAGCCAAAAAAATGAAAAATATTACAGATAAATTAGGAATTTCCTATGTTTTCAAAGCTTCTTTTGACAAAGCTAACCGTTCTTCAATTTCATCTTTTAGAGGTCCAGGCCTTGAAAAAGGACTTGAAATTTTATCAAGAGTTAAATCTAAATATGGCATTGCACTTGCGACTGATATTCATGAGCCTTATCAATGTAAGGAAGCTGCAAAAGTAATTGATCTTTTACAAATTCCAGCTTTTTTATCACGACAAACTGACTTGCTTGTTGCGGCGGCTGAAACCGGAAAAGCTGTAAATATAAAAAAAGGACAGTTTTTAGCACCTTGGGACATGAAAAATGTTGTCAAGAAATTTCAGGAAGTTGGAAATGAAAATATAATGCTTTGCGAACGTGGAGCTTCATTTGGATATAACAATCTTGTTGTAGATATGCGTGGACTTTTGGAAATGCGTAAATTTGGATATCCAGTTGTATTTGATGCAACACATTCGGTACAGATTCCAGGTGGGCTTGGAGAAACTTCAGGCGGTAACCGTACTTATGTTTACCCACTTGCAAGGGCAGCTGTATCTGTAGGAGTAGATGGGATTTTTGCAGAAGTGCATCCCGATCCTGATAAAGGACTGTCCGACGGACCCAATATGTTAAAACTAGACAATGTTGAAGAAATTTTAACAAAACTTTTGAAATATGATAAATTAACAAAAGAACTATAAAAAAAGAAAAAAATATAAATTTTAGGAGGAATTAAGATTATGAGTTCAAAATTATTATTAACACCTGGTCCAACTAATATACCAGAAGAATATCTAGAAATTTTTGGAAAGGATATTATTCATCACAGAACACCTGAATTTAGAAGAATTATGAGAGAAAATAACGAAAACTTGAAAAAAATATTCAAGACAAAACAAAATAATGTTGCTGTTGTAACTTCTTCTGGAACAGGTTCAATGGAAACTGCCATTGTAAACTTTTTTTCAAAAGGAGATAAAGTTTTAGCTGTAAATACTGGATATTTTGGTGACAGATTTAGAAAAATTGCAGAAATTTATGGTTTGAATGTAATCAATTTACAATATGAGTTTGGAGAAAGCTACAAATTAGATGATGTAAAAAAAGTTATTTCAGAAAATCCTGATTTAAAAGGAATTTTAGCTACTCACAGTGAAACTTCAGTCGGAATTTTAAATGACATAAAATCACTTGGAGATTTGACTAAAAATACTGAAATTTTATTAATAGTCGATACAATTAGCGGACTTGTAGTAAATGAATTTAACTTTGACGAATGGCATGTCGATGTTGCAATTGCAGGAAGCCAAAAAGCATTTTTAATACCTCCAGGACTAGCTTTTGTAGCAATAAGCGACAAGGCAAAAAAAGCAATGGAAACTTCTGATTTGCCTAAATATTACTTTGATTTAAAACAATATATTAAATATTTTGAAGAAAAAGGAGAAACACCTTATACACCAGCAATTGCATTAATTTTAGCATTAAATCAATCACTAAAAGATTTAATTAAAAATGGAATTGAAAATACAATAAAACAAAAACACGACTTGAGAAAATACGTAGAAGAAAAAGCAGAAAAACTTGGATTTAAATTATTAGTTAAAAATGAAGAAAATAGAACAAATACATTAATTTCTGTTTATAGAGAAGGAATTGTAATAAAATCAATTATTTCTGCTCTTGAAGAAAAAGGATATACTGTTACAGGCGGAAAAGGAAAATATGCCGAAAGCCTTATGAGAATTGGGATTTTAGGAAGAATTTCCAAAAAACAGCTTGATGACTTTTTTGTAATTTTTGAAGAAGAGTTAAAAAAGCAATTATAAAAATTTAGAACAATAATTAAGGGCTTGTTTTTTAAAAAATCAAAATTTTGAATCAAACAGCCCTTATTACATAACATTGAAAAGGAGTATAGATGAAACCATATTTATTTAAAATTGGAGGTTTTGAACTTAGGATTTATAGCTTAATGTATATTCTAGCTTTTCTTTTTGGAATGTTTATCGCACTTGCAGATGATGTTGCTGAAAAAAGAGGAGTTGATGATCGAAAGATTATTGAAGATTTTGCATTTACAACGATAGTATCAGGATTAATTGGAGCAAGATTATATTATGTTATTTTTAAATTCCCTGATTACATTGGAAATCCTTTATCCATATTTTATATTTGGGAAGGTGGTCTTGCAATTCATGGTGGAATTATTGGAGCATTCATAGGTGCATATCATTATGCAAAAAAAAATAAAATGAACTTATGGGTACTCACAGATATGGCTGTTGGACCTTTGCTATTTGGACAATTTTTAGGAAGATTTGGAAATTTGGCAAATGGTGAAGTTCATGGAGTTCCTACATTTACTCCACTTAGCGTAATCTTTTCAGGAAGATTCAATGAATGGTGGGCAAAATATCAATCAATGAGTACTGCCGCACAAGCTCAATTTAAACAACTTGTGCCTTGGGGATTAACTTTTCCGTTAAATACACCAGCTGGATCTGAATTTCCAAATTTGCCATTACATCCAGCTATGCTTTACGAAGCATTTTTAAATTTAATTGGATTTTTAATTCTCTGGTTCTATTTTAGAAAAAAAGAATACAATCCTGGAATTTTATCAATGATTTATTTAATTATGTATGCAGTTATAAGAACATTTGTAAGTACATTTAGAGCAGAAGACTTATTAATTTTTGGAATAAGACTTCCGTACTTAATAAGCATAGCTATGATCATTATTGCAATTATCGGAATAAAAATTTTTAGCAGTCCAGATAGAAAATTTGTACCTGCTAAAATTGAAGAATCTAAAAAATAAAATAAAAAACTGTCAAATTCATTTATTGATAATATGGAAATGACAGTTTTTTTATATTTATATGTTCAATAATCTAAATTTTTTTATCTTTTACACAAAAGCAATACTCCTTGCTTCAGAATACTTATTTTATTAAATTCTGAGTTTGTATGTTATCAAATGGCCTATTTCTTTTCTGTTTTGTCAGATTCTGCTTCAGGCTCAGGACGGCGTTTTCCACGGTTATCAGCTAATGCATCAATGCCACCTTTTTCATATTTTTTTACCCATGAATAAATTTGCTGATATGAAATTCCAAATTTACGAATAGTCATGTTATAATCATAATTATTATTTTGACAAAATTGAACAGCTTCAACTTTAGCTTCGATAGTTTTTCTTACATGTTTTTTCAACGGCGATATTTTCCCATTTTCATCCAAACTTCTTCTATAATCTCTAATCCAGTAATTCAAAACACTTACAGATGCAATATCATATTTTTTACAAATTTCAAATAATGAACCTTCATTATTTAAATAACTTTTAACAGCTTTATCTTTAATTTCACGAGAGTAATGTCTATTTTTATCTTCGACTTTTATACTATCTTCTCCTATTTCAAGATATTTTTTCTTCCAAGTCATTAATGATGATTTTGCAACATTATATTCTTTTGATAATCCTTGAATACTTCCTTTCCCTTCTAATATCATCTTTACGAGTTCAACTTTTAGTTCATTAGATACTTTCGATTTTCTTCCCATTAAATTACCCTTTCTAAATAAAATATACACATTTTTATGGTTTATTCTTTTAAATTAAATAATACACAGCCAAAAAATGTGAAATGCTTCCTAAAATCACAAAAATATGCCATATCATATGATTAAACTTACATATTTTCCACGAATAAAAGATTGTTCCAAGTGAATATAGAACTCCACCTGCAATTAAATAAACTAACGAAATTTTATTTATATTATTTATTAAATCATTCCATGCAAATACTATCATCCATCCCATTATTAAGTAAAGTAAAGTTGAAAATAATTTAAACTTACCAGTAAAAAATACTTTAAATACAATTCCCAAAATACAAACTATCCATTGAATTGTCAATATAATTTTATTCATTGGAGAATTAACAACTAAATATAAAAATGGGGTATAAGAAGCTGCTATTAAAATATAAATTGCCGAATGATCAAAAATTTCAAATATTTTCTTCGCTGTTCCTTGCTTTAATCCATGATATATGGAGGACATTGTATATAAAACTATCAATCCGAATCCAAATGTCATAAAAGATATTATAGTTCCAGCATCACGTTTCCAGCTAGCATGTATTGTTAATATTATAAAAGCTAATATTGATAACCCTGCTCCTACTGTATGGCTTACAAAATTAGCAATTTCTTCTCCGCGTGAAAAATTCTCTGCCTTTTTATGTATTTCATTTAATATATTTTTTTTCATATTTTTCCCCCTTCAAATGCAAAAATATTTTTTATAATTTTTGTATTTGGTCTTAAAGTGAGCTTATCATAAAATAATCTTAATATGATAGGCTTACATTATAATAATATCATATAAAATTTAATAATACATTTTTTTTGGCTTATAAATCAATTGTTTTTTTTATACACAATGAAATCTCTTTAATTTAAATCTAATTAAAATTAATTAAAATAAATTCTTCTAAAAAATAACTATAATCCCTGAATTAAAGCTTAAAACTTGTCCCTCTAATTTATTATAACAGATGTTTTAATTATATTCAACTAAAAATTTTATTAAATAGAGTAAAAATTCTAAGGATATATTTTTTACATACAAGTAAGATACAACTATTTCTTATCGTAATTTTTCTATTCTTTTAAGTTCTTGCTCACTATTATAAAATTCTTATGCGTTAATAATTAAGTTTTTTAATACACTCGAATTCATTCAAAATTTAACCATTAAAAATCATAAAACTTAGGATTTTAGTAAATAATCATAGCTTTTAAATTCAGTTTTACTATAGACTAATTAGTATGCAGGGGTATAACAATAATACCTCTGCTAAAAAAGAAAATTTCATTAAAAAAATTTGTAACTGATCTTAAATATTACTTAAAATTGCTGGCTATAGGAAGCTCCACCATATCTCAATGTTGCTACATTTCTATCTCCATGTTTGCTCCATGATATAGGCACATCTATTGTTCCTCTATTTACATTTACTCTAACTGATGAAGGTAAATTTTCTCCATCTTCTGGAACATAGATATTACTTGCTGCTCTTACCAGCATTTCATGAGCTGACTCTGTCGGAACACTTATAGTAAAAGTTCTTTCTGCTGTATCTACTCCTGCTTTTGCAGTAGCAGTTAATGTTGCTCCTCTAGATCCACCACCATAAAACTGCTTATTAACTCTTCCAGACACCGAATATAAACTTGAATTTGAAGAATGCCATCTTATCGTAACTGGGACGCCATTTGAGGCAGTCATTGATTTTGGAAGGCGTCCTCCTTCAGAAACTGACAGCTTATTTATTACTTCTTGAACTGCTGCAGAATTTTTAGGATCTGATCTTCCCTGAACTTCACTATTTTCACTATTACTGCTGTTATTTTGAACTTCATAACGCATCTGAATATTTCCTTCATTTTCAAGAATTTTTTTATCCATGTTGTATATTGCACTTTTAGATGAAATTTGATTTTTACCTTGGTAAGTTACTACATTTCCATTCAGTTTTATTCTTTTATCTTTCAAGTAAATTATAGCTTTGTCAGCACTTGTATTAATTGCTCTAAACTGAGGTAACGTACTTACAATTTTTATGTTATTTCTAGCATATCCTTCCTGCTTGTTCATATCCATATATAGATAGTTTGCAGTCATCTTGGTATTATTTTTAAAGTCAACCATTACCTTGTCTCTTGCAAGTATAAGATTTCTTCTTGAATCCATCTCGTTATATTGTGAATCCAATGTAATGTCTTTGTATGTCATACGTACATTTTCTTTAATTTCACTACGTGTAATACTCATATTACTTCCATTTTTGTGAGATACAAAATAAACTTTTGCAGTATTTCCGACAAAATGTACTGCTTCTGATTCTACAAGTGGTCTTGGATCATGTACCAGATCCTTTACATTTCCACGAATTTTACCTTTTACATGCCCATCAAATCTAAATTCCTTTTTCTCAAAACTTCCCTGTCCAATATCAGATGTTATTTTATCTCCTTGAATACTTGACATTTCCATTTTATTCGCAAAAATATCTTTTGAAATCGTATTCATTTTTCCGTTTGCACCATGAACAATAAAGTTTTGTTTTCTGACATTAAAAGGCCCATTCATAACTGCATTTCCCGTAGGAAAAACATATACAAGACTTGTTCCATCCATTTTATAATCATCATAATTAGCAGTATAGTAATCATTTGTTGTCATAGTATGAGTTTTTAAATCATAAACTCCACTTTTATAAGTTCCCGTAGTTTTTCGTGGCAAATAATTATAAGTACCATTTCCATCACCAGTTATTATTTGAGCAATTTTATCATAGAAAACATGATCTCCAGTAATTATCATAGTTTTTCCTGTATATCTAACATGCCCTCTTCCATCAACTTGTTTTTTCTCAACGAGATACACGGCACTATCTGCTGTAACTACGCTTTCCTTACCTGTATAGACAACATGTCCATTTCCATTAACTTGTTTTTTCTTGATAAAATATACGGCATTGTCTGCTGTAATTACACTTTCTTTACCTGTATAAACAACATGTCCAAAACCTTCAACTCTTTCTTCACCTTTCATATAATAATCTGCTTTTTGAGCATCTAATTTACTTTCAGGAGAAGTATAATGCACATGCCCTTCTGCATTTCCTATTTTATTAATATCATCGTATCTCATCTTATCTGCTGTAAGCGTTCTTTTAGTTTTTTCTTCCTTATAGACAACATGCCCTTCTGCGAAACTTACTTTTGTAGGATCATTATATGTTATTTTATCCGCTGTCATAGTTTTTTTGTCTTTTTTATTATTGTATTTAGCATGTCCTGTTGCCACAATCGTTTCAAATTTCGTCGTCGTTTCAACTTTGTCTGCCTGAGAAACAGTATCATCAAAAGTATTTATAAGTTTTGTCTTCACTGGCGAGACTAACAAATCTCCCTGTTTTTTATAATCTACACGTTCTGTATAAATTTCCCATTTCTGATCCTTTGTCGTTCCAACAACTTTTTTCATTAACGAAACATCAAGTGTTTTAGTGTTTACCTCTCCCTTTTTTCCAGAAATTACCATTTGTTTTTTTAAAAGATCTACAATTACATTTTTAAATCTAATGACTTCATCTCCTTCGGATCCAATTTGTTCATCCGCATAAATAATTGCTTCATCTTTTAATCTATACACAACTTTTTTTGCTTTCATATCTTTTTGCATCTGCTCAAGTGGTGTTGGAATTTTTTTAAAAAATACTGCATATATAAAATATATCAGTATTAGTATTAAACCTCCATAGCCTATTCTTTTCCACATTGTTTTTTTCTCCTATTTCACTATTTTAATTATCTTTTTTTATATTTTCTTTTAATTCAAATAAAAATTTCATTGCATCCATCGGTGTTATATTATTTATATCAAAATTTTCTATTTTATTCACAATTTCTAATAAATTTTCTTTTTCCTGTTCTATTTTTTCCAATTTTACTTCATAAAACTGACTATTTTCAGCAATTTTCATATCATTTACAGTTTCATTTTCAGACTTTTCAAAATTATTTTCAAACTCTAAATTTTCTCCAAAAAGTGAAAGCTGATGAACATCTACAGTTTTTTCAATCAATTCCTTTTTTTGCTCCAACCGTTTCAATATTTTTTTACTTTCAACTAATATTTCTTTTGGAAGTCCTGCCAGCTTTGCTACTTCAATACCGTACGACTTATCTGCTCCACCTTTTACAATATTTCGCAAAAACATCACTTTCCCTTGTTTTTCATCCACTTCTATCCGATAATTTGTAATATTTGAAAATTTATTTTCTAAATCGGTAAGTTCATGATAATGTGTTGCAAAAACTGTCTTAGCACCAATTTTATTGTGAATATACATCGAAATAGCAGTTGCAATCGAAACACCATCAGTTGTAGAAGTCCCACGTCCAACTTCATCCAATATTATCAGACTTTTTTTTGTTGCATTGTTCAAAATGTTGGAAACTTCGCTCATTTCAACCATAAACGTACTCTGTCCAGTCAAAATATCATCAGAAGCTCCAATCCTTGTCAAATATTTATCTATAACTGATAAATTTGCTTTTTTAGCAGGAACAAACGAACCAATCTGAGCCATTATTGAAATTAATGCAATTTGCTTCATATACGTTGATTTTCCAGACATATTAGGTCCTGTCAGCACAACAAAACTTTCCTTTTCAGTAAAAACTGTATCATTTGAAACATAATCTGTTCTTCCAATCAGTTTTTCCACAACTGGATGTCTTCCTCCAAAAATTTCAAAGGAATATTCCTTGTTTATTTCAGGTTTTACATAATCATTTTCAATGGCACTTACTGCAAAAGATACCATTACATCAATATATGCCAGCCTTTCTGCTAATTCTGACAAAATTTTTCGATGTTCCTTGATTTTCTCGCTAACTTCCTTAAACAAATGATACTCCAAATCTTCAATTTTTGCTTTGGAATTTATTATTGTATCCTCATATTTTTTTAGCTCAGGTGTAATATACCTCTCTGAATTTGAAAGGGTCTGTTTTCTTATATAATGTTCTGGAACCATATCCAGATTTGCTTTCGTAATTTCAATAAAATAACCAAAAACTTTATTGAATTTTATTTTCATATTTTTAATTCCAGTTGCTTCCCTTTCTCTTTGTTCAATATCCAGCAAAAAGTCTTTCCCAGAATTCATAATGTTTCTAATTTCGTCCAATTCCTGACTATATCCAGATTTTATAATTCCACCTTCTCGCACAGAAAACGGTGCATCTTCATTTATACTGTCATCAATAATTTTATAACATTCAAATAAAATATTTACATCAATATTTTGAAAAAAATCTGTACTTTCCAAAATTTTCATTATTTCAACAGCTGATTTTATCGTCTTTTTCAATGCTGTCAAATCTTTCCCATTTTCACTCCCAAAGGTTATTTTTCCTAAAAGCCGCTCCAAATCATAGATATTCTCAAGTTTTTCCCGCAAATCTTCACGAACTAAAATATTATCAATGAAATATTGTACATCTTTTTGCCTTTTTTTTATTGTATCAATATTTAAAAGCGGATTATTTATAAATCTTTTTAAAAGCCGTGTTCCCATCGAAGTTTTACACTCGTCCAAAACCCACAAAAGCGATCCGTACACAGTTTTTTCCCTTTGATTTTTTAAAAGTTCCAAATTTCTGCTTGTAATTGCATTTATTTCAGCATAATTGGAAATATTCACAAACTCAATCTTTTCCACTGTCAAATCATGCTCAACCTGCATAGTAACTGCATAATCAAGTGCCATTGCAGCAGCTCCAATTATCCCCTTTTTATCCTTAATCCCATAGCTTTCCAAAGACACAATTCTAAAATAATCCATAAGATATTTTGCACTATCCCGAACTTTATTCACAAAAGTTACAACTGAATCATTCTTTTGTAAAAAATCATCCAGCTTTTCTTTTATTTCACCATAAAAATCCTCTGTCACAAGTACTTCTTTAGGCTCAATCTTATTAATTTCGTTGAATAATTTTATAAAATCATCATCCTTTTCAACTTCCGTTACTTTAAATTCTCCAGTCGTTATATCAATATATGCAATTCCAAGTTTATTTTCAATGTTTAAAATACTCATCAAGTAATTGTTGCTCTTTGCATCAAGTGCCTCCATATCCACAACAGTCCCTGGCGTTATAATCTTTACAACTTCCCTTTTAACAATACCTTTTGACGTTTTAGGATCTTCTATCTGTTCACAAATTGCAACTTTATACCCTTTTGAAACAAGTTTTGTAATATATGAATCCGCCGAATGAAACGGAATTCCCGCAAGCGGCACATCTACATTTTTTTCTTTATTTCTTGAAGTAAGTGTAAGTCCCAATTCCCGTGACGCTTTCACCGCATCCTCAAAAAACATTTCATAAAAATCACCCAGTCTAAAAAACAATATAGAATCCTCAAATTTTGATTTTATCTCTTTATATTGTTTCATAAGCGGTGTATCTGCCATCGTTATTTTACCTCTGTTCTCTCTTTATTTTTTTGTTCTTAAATTTTATCATGGTTTATTTTCTTTTTCAATTTTTTAAAAAATTAATAAAAATTTTTTCTTTTCCATTTTTATATCAATTTTTTTATTTAATAATTATTGTTATTTACATACTTTATAATCTTTTTTTAACGCAGAGGTATCAAACGCCATACCTCTGCACTCCCGCTCTTGAATTTTAATTTTACAGCAAAAGACAAAACTCGCTTTTAATAAAAGTTGTTTTAATCTCATGAAGTTGTTCTCAATTCAAATAAAATAGAAAAGCTCAAACAAGTTGTCTTTTACCGAAAAATTAAAATCTCGGAAATTTATAATAAATATTTTTTCTTTAACAAAATAAATTTTTTAATTTAAAAACCGACGGAGCTTTTATTTGTTCAACTACGACTGTTTGACGACTGAAAGGAGGAGTTTCGGAGTTGGGCAAATAAAAGTCGGAGTCTAGCCATAGGTGCAGGATTTGCGGCAATGAGCAATCCTGCGAAAATAAATAAAGAAAAAACTTAATAATATAAAGAAAATATTTATTAATAACAACATATGTTATAAATCCTTAATAAGAAAATCGAGTTTTAATTTATTCTTTTTAAAATTTCATCATAAACTCTTTCACAATTTCCTTTATCCACATACTTCAAAAACTTTTCTCTCAATTTATCAGACTTTTGCTTCATCTTTTTATCATAATAAAAATTATTTTGAGAAATTTCAATGATTTCTTCCACACATTTTTCCACAGTTTTAGCCTGCATTCCAAATAAATCCTTATCTAAATCTACATAAGAACCAACTTTTTCTTCGTATTCACGTTTATCAAACTGAAAGAAAATAATTGGCTTGTTTAGATAATAAAAATCGTAAGCTACACTTGAATAGTCTGTTATTAATAACTTTGATTTTTGCAGCTCTTCAGTTATGTTTACTTCTTTTGGAAGTATTTTTATATTTTTTCCAAGTTTTATATTTCCAAAATTTTTTAAATGGTCCTGCATTAACTGATGAATATAGACATTCAATTTAATATTATTTTTTTCAAAATAATCATTTAATTTTTTATCTGTAATTAATTTTGCAATGTTTTGAAAATATTTTGTATCTTCAAATTTCTGATTTTCTGAATTTTCTGACTTTAGCCAGTTTCTCCATGTTGGCATAAAAAATATTTGTTTTTCAGCAATTTCTAAATTATATAATTTATCGTATCTTGGATAACCTGTTATAACTGCTGTTTCTTTTGGCACTTCCCACCATATTTCTGTTTTTACTTTTCTTTCAAATTCTGAATCACAAATATTCAAATTATATGATTTTACAAGTGCTTCTGCCACTTTTGCTGTCTTTGGATTCATTGCCTGACGTACTTTAAAGCCTACTGTTCCATGATTTAAAAATACTTTAAATACTTTTTTGTGAAATTTATTTATTAATGGCACTACAAATAAGTACGGAACAATATCTGCAGAAATTGAGTGGGAAAATAATGCAACTTTTGCATTCATAAAATAAAGGTAGCTCTTTACACTTCCTTTTATCAGCTTTTCTCCTGGAATTTTTTTAGCAATTTTAGCATTTCTGTTTATTATCCAGTATACCTCCTCCTGCTGCCTTGACCGTAAATATTCATACATCGCACGTCCATTATCCACAAAAAGCTCTCCTGCATTTCCACCTACAAGCCATATATTTCTATTTTTGAATTTCTTTTTGTTAAATGGATAAATAAGATAAGCTATTACCATATTTATTAAACATTTTATCTTATCCATATTTTTCTCCTAATTTTTTACTTTATTTAATTTAAAAATTCTAATATATTTCCTTCAAATTTTATTTTTTTAGCAAAATTACTTATTGTATATGGTTTTATATCCAAATCTTTATGATATTTTGTAAACTCGCACATATATTTTGTATCTTCGTGTATATTAGGAGCAACAAAAATTGAAAATATATTTTCTTTTTTTGATTTTTCATTTAATTCTACTAAATGTCTAGTTATTGCAGGAATTTCTATTATAGATTGCTGTCTATTTTTTATTAATGTAACTTCTACTAAAACATCTGATTTTTCATCATAAACTTCAATATCTGCTATTCTGCCTTTTGCTGTAAATGTTGGATTTCCTTCATCGTCTATTGAATAATTTGGTTTTATCAATAAATCAGGATAATTTTTTATTAAAATTAAACTTGTTAAAAATTCTAAACGAGTCGGATTATCTATTAATTTTAAAAATTCGTCCTTTGAATTTTTATCTTTTTCTAAACATTCTAATTCTTCAATGATTTCTTTGTTTTCATACTTTACTGCAAAATTTTTTAACGCAGTAATTTTTATAGTTTCTACTGTTTCATAATTAATGTTCTCTTCAATATTAATTATATTTAAATCCATTTCTCCCATATATTTATAAAAATCATATTCTGTTTCATAAGTTTTACACTTTGAATAATTTTTTACTATATATTCAATTTTATTTTTTTCTAATTCATTAATATCAACAAATCTTCCAAATCCTCTTAAAGAGAAAATTCCTGTTATTCTTAATTTTCTAATTAAATCATCAACAGATTCCTGTATAATTTGTTTTATTTTAAATCTTTTTTCATTTTCACTTTCTAATAATTCCAAACATCTTTCATAGACGACTTCATTACTTGCAGTATATCCATAAGTTTTTCTAAAGTTTTTTATATATTTATATAACTCATCGGAATCATTATTTTTCCAGCAAATTAGAAAAGGTAATTCTTTTCTAAAAATTCCTGCTCCATTTTCTTCTTTATCATTTTTCAATTTTTTCAAAACATTTAATAAAAGAGGAATCGGTGTACTTTTATTTAGATTTTTTCTATAAGGATTATCCACATTATATTTCATTAAAGCATTTAAAAATATTTTTTGTATCTTTTCTCCTGAATTGCTATTTTCATTCTCTAAATAGGCATCACAAAGCATATGTCCTGTTTTTGAAATTTCTATTGGTTTATCCATTTCATAATAAAGAAATCCAAATTCCTTTGATAATTTATACCAAGTGTCAAACCTACTATCCCACCCTTTTTCAAATCCTGCTTCTTTATGATTCTGTGGACTATTTTCTATAATTTCTTTTATTTCTTCTTCACTAAAAGAATTTGTATCATTTTCAAATATTTTTTTCAAATGCGGTATTCTTTTTATGTATAGTGGAGCATACAATTTATTTTTTATTAATTTTTCTACTATTTTCATAATAACTTCTTTTGTTAAAATTTTTCCTTCAAATTCCTTCAGATTTTCAATAAATGAAGCTATTCTTTCAGGATTTCTCATAGTTGTCGAAAACAATAATGGTTTTCTCTCTCTCTTCCTCATAATTGGTTACATAAACCTCCCTTGAATTTATTTTTCTTGTATTATCAAAACGACTTATATAATTACTATTTACTTCGTATACTTTATATTTTTTCATCCAATCTAATAATATTTCATTTTTCTTATCTTTATGTATCACTAAATTGGAAAGCCCAAATTTAACATCTTGATTATCTATGTCTTCTAAAATTTGATATAGTTCTTCTTCATTTTTTTCATTCCATATTTTATTATACTCGCTATTTGAAATTAAATATGGAGGATCTAAATATACAAAATCATTTTTCTCAAAATCACGGTTAATTAAGAATTCTTTATAATCTTGATTAAAAAAGTTTAGATTATTTTTTTTAGAAAAATCAAAATAATTATTTAAGGCATTATACACGTTTTTATTAAAATCCACATTTCCTACTGGCAAATTAAATTCTCCTTTTAAATTAAATCTTATCATATGATTAAAACCATAAATTAATAATAAATATAGCAATTCAAAATTTGATTTATTTTTATTATAGTCTTCTCTCATTTTTATATAATTTTCTTTATTATATCTTGAATAATATGTTTTTATAAATTCTTTTTTTAATTTATCTGGTACAATTTTCCCTAAAAGAGAACAGGATAATCCATATTTTTCTATAGTTCTAAAAAGGCTTTCAAAAAATTTATCTTTACTTTCCCTAAAACTTTGTAAATAACAGTGTAATTGAATAACGTATTCATTTATATCATTTAAAAAAAAATTCTTTGCTTCTGTGTTTAAAAAACTGCTTCCACCACCAACAAAAGGTTCGTAGTAATTATTTATATTAACTGGAAATAATTTTTCTAACTGAGGCATTAGTTTATATTTATCACCAACATAAAAAAAAGGCGATCTAATTTTTGATTTCATTTATATTATTTTACCTCCGTTAAAAATAAAAATTCTTTATGAGCCTTAAAATCTGTTTTTCCTGCATTAAAAAACTTATATTCCTTTTCAAAAACTTTTGTTTCTCCAACCTCATTTAAAGATTTTGATATTTCTTCAAAACTAATTTTATTTTTTGAAGATGAACTTTTTGAATTATAAGTATTATTATATATAACAGCAATATATTTACAATTTAATTTTTTTACTAAATCATCAAACACTTTTGGTGCATTACTCCTACAATAATCACTCATATTTTTTTCTTTTGGTTTTAATGCTACACCAAATAATTCTGGTTTTTCCCACTCAACTAAATTTTCAATTACATGATAAAATCTTGAATATTGTCGAGAATTATAAGGAGGATCTAAAAATACTATATCTGATGTTATTTTATTACCTAATTTATTTGCCTCTTCTCTAAAAATTTTTATATTTTTTCCTTTTGTGTCTAATGGCTTTATTAAATTAAAAAATAATACATCATCTTTTATAGATTTTTTTATGTATGCCTCATAATGCCCAACCGTGTTTGCAATCTTATCAATTGAATAAATAAGAGAAGATAATAAAATATTATATTCTTTTTCACTTATTTCTTTCTCTCTTTTTTTTGTTTCAATTTTCTCACGAATAAATCCTATTCTTCTTGCATCTCTTTTACCAAAATATTTATCTCCAAAATTTTTATCAAAATAATTCTCTTCTAAATCTTCATATTTGCAACTATTTATATCTACTGCTATTTTTTCTAATTTCTTTTTATCATAATCTTCATTTCCAAAAAATGCTTTATAAATAACATTATTTGAAAATAAAAAATCATTAATTATAATCTCATCATAATAATTTAAAGCTTCTTTTGATATTGAACCAGTACCTGAAAAAACATCAAAAAAAGAACTTCCAATTGTATTTTCTCTTATTTTTTCAAAAATCCATTCCAACAACTTACTTTTATTTCCAATATATCTTCTATTATTTATGTTAAATTTCTCCATTTTTCTCCTAAATTTCTATTTTAGCTCATAATGTTTGTATCCTATTTTTCTACCCTTCATCACAACTTTATGATACTTTTTGTTTTTAGTAATGAGCATCCCGACAAAACTTCTAAATTGCCGTTTCCAGTATTTCAAAATGTAAAGCCTGTTTTTTCTGCCTTTTACTTCCTTTTTTACCAATGCTCCAAATCCCAAAGCATATTTATAGGCACGTTCCAAATCGCTATAATTACCTTTTTTAGCTGGATGAAAAATTATATCATTTGCAAAATATCTTCCCTTATAGCCTTTGTGAAGTAATGTAAGCACATAATCTGTTTCTTCTCCACTTCCAAAAGTTGCACCAACTCCTAAACTTTCATCAAATAAAATAATATCATCTTTGTTATAATTCACAAAAAAAGTTATAGATTTTACAGTTTTATCTACATTATCCTTAGCTATATCCATATCTTTTTTCTCCATGACACCTGTTCCATAAGTTTTTCCACGTTCAAGTGTACGGCACGAATAAATCCGATAATTTTTTCTGTTTTTAAAAAACGTGACGACTTTTTCTAGTGTATCAGGCTGATACTCGCAATCATCATCAGGAAATCCCACAATTTCTCCTTCCATAAGCACAAGCCCTCTATTTCTATTTAAACTTAGTCCTTTTTCATCACTTTTTATATATTTTATCTTAAATTCCTCTTCATAATCTTTCACAATCTCAAAAACTTCATTTCCTTCATTTTGATCCACTACAATCAACTCAAAATCTCTATAAGTCTGCACTTTCAAACTTTTTAAAAATAATTTAAGTTCAGTTGTAACATTAATTGTTGGCATTACAAGGGAAATTTTCATATTTTACATCTCCTTTTATTTTTTTATACTTTATTTTATATCCAAAACTGTCATATACGGAAGATGATCCGACAATTTTGTCCAGTCTTGAGTTGCATCATTAATAAAATAACTTGCCTTTACTTTCCATTTTTTTGATTGGCTTCCAAAAATATAATCAATTCTTGGATCTGAAAGTTTTCTTACACCACTAGCATTAGATTCCATATAAGTGTCCTTCCAATCTTTTGTCATCTGACTATAATATTTTGTTGTTGGCAAAAAATTAAAATCTCCACTTATAAATTTTATATCATCTTTATCAAAAAACTTTGTAAGTAAATCAAGTGATTCCATTTCTTCAGGCTTTATGCTTGGTTTAAAGTCCAAATGTGTATTCATTACCAAAACTTTTTTCCCAAAAGTCTTTTTAGAAAGTTCAGCAACAACAAGCTGTCGTCTTTCTGCACCTTCTGATGGCAATTCATAAGTATATATTTTTTCAAGCGGATATTTTGAAATAAATGAAATTCCAAATTCTCCTCCATCATAATCTCTCGATTTTTTAAAAAAATAATAATCATATCCCAAAACTTTTGCAATATCAGACGTTACATCCCTAAAATTACTTCTCTTTGTAAATTTATCAACTTCCTGAAGTGATACAAAATCAGGTGCATACGGCTTTATACTTTCTCCTAATTTTTGACCATTTGTAAGCCTTGCCCCATAAATATTATACGTCATTATCTTAAATTCCTTCGCCCAACTAACAGTCGCTCCACAAATCATAAGCGACAATAATGCTTTTTTTAAATTACTCATTTTTCTAACATTTCTCCTAATTCTTTCTAAAAATTATTGCCATTTGTAAAAGTCAAAACCTTTAAATAAATACAATATTTTTTACTTTAATACTAAATCTCGTTTAAAAATATAAATTATATCTTATACTATTTACTAATAAAAGTCATTTTAATCCCTTTAATCAGTCCAATGTTTAAACAGAAAATAGCATAAGACAATATATATCTAACTCTTGCCATCAAAAATATTATTTCTACTAAATTTTTACAGTTTCTACTTTTACAATTGCTTATTTTACCTAAATTTTTGTAACAAAAATTAATTTGTCACTTCTAAACTTTCATTCCATTATACCACTTTTTTAATTATCTACCAACTTTATTTTTTTCTTTGATTTTTATTTATGCTTTTCTTTCAAATAATATCTAGCAATTATTCTTGCATTTTTGATTATTTTTTTTACTCCTGACAGATGTTTTGACTCTAAAAACAATCTAGCCTTCAAACTGCTCCAGCTGTCATTCCACCAATGTATCCCATATGTTTCAGGCTTTATGCAGTCATCTGAATAAGTTTCCTTAAATCCATAAGGATAAAAATAATCTTTTGGAAAAATAACTATCTTCCCATTTTTCAAAACATTTTCCCTTTTCTCGCTCAAATTATACTTTTTCTCAAAAACATACGTAAATATTTTTGGAATCGTCCAAATGGGCTTTTCCCAAATCTCTTTTTCATAAAACTCTTTAATATCCTTCAGCACTTCATTATGTTTCGATGTTCCAAAAATTCCCACACTTATGTGCTTTTCATCTTCATAACCTATTAAAAAATCCATTTTTTTTAATTCCTCATTTTTGGGATTTTTAAAAAAAGAATCTTTTTCTTCCAAAATCGGTGTCAAATCCTTAATTATTTCCATATCCGTATCAACATAAATTCCAGAATTTTCATACATAAAATGCACTCTCATATAATCTGAAACATAAGCCCAAAGCCTTCTTTCATAACATTCCCGAAAGAATCTATTTTTTGCAAGATGTTTTTCCATATCAAAATTTTTCTCATTAATCTCTATTATTTCAAAATCAGGCAGATTTTTCTTCCATGATTCCAGACATTTATAGAAAATATCTGGCTTTTTGGCATTTCCAACCCAGACATAATATATTTTTTTTTCTATCATTATTTTCTCCTATTTTTCACCTTTTTTCATAACCATCATATACTTTTTCATCGGATTTTTGGCAACATTTACAACCTTAAATCCAACTTTTTCATATAATTTCTTAGCTCCCACATTATAATCAAACACATTTAAAGTAATAGAATTTACATTCTTTTCTTGAAAAATCAAATTTATAAATTCCAACAAAACCCTTTTTCCAAGTCCTTTTCCAGCAAGTTCAGGATTAATCAAAAATCGCCCAATATGGATATTATTCATTTCTTTTCGTATTTTCTGAATAATCCCCACAAATTCATTTTCACAAAAAATCGAGTAAATATCCTTCAAATCATCAATTTGGCTTTCTGTAAGCGGAAAATCAAGGCTTTTTCCAGCCCATTGCTCAAGAAAATCCTTTCCCTTTTCATTAGTCCATTTGACTATATCATTTTTATTCTTATCATTTATTCCGTCTATTATTTTTATATTTTCTATTTCCATCAATATTAAACTCCTATTTTTCTACACCAACTCATATTCAATCTCATTAACAATACAAAATTTTATTATTTCTTCATAAAAAGTTTCGTAATCCTCATCCTTTCCAGAATTTTTAAACTCTGACTTTTTAGAAGTAATTAGTGTAAAAAACTTTTTTTCATCATTTCCAAAAATTTTTAATATTCTGTATCCAAAATCTATTGTTCCACTTTTTGTATTCGTACTTGTAAACATCAACTTTTTTATATCATACTTACTGTATTTTTCATCATCAATACTTATAAAATTATTAAATATTTTTATAATTTTCGGTGTACAAATTTTCATTCTAATTAAAGAAATAATCTCTAAAATAATAACTCCCAAAATAATAATTATCAAAAAGTAATTCAAAAAAATATTATCAGAATATTTAACTACTATGAAGATAAAAATTATCATAATAATAGCATTTTTAAAAATATCTTTGTATTTTTCTATAAATAATTCTTTTTTTGAAATTTCAAATACTATATTTTCAATTTCCATTTTTTCAAATTGAATTTCACAAATGATTTTCTCAAGTTTTAAGCAATTTTTCTTTCCAAATAAAGAAATGACAACATAACAATAATCTATCGAAAGATATTTAACATCACCATAAAATAAATTATTCTCGTTAAATATCCTAACATTCTCTTTTTCTATTCTCCTACACCAAACTTCTTTTCCTCTTTCATAATATGTTAAAATATTGTCAAATACTTTAATTTTTTTATTAAAAACAAAAATAGATAAAATTAAAAATATTATGATTGAAAGCAGAACAGTCAAAAAACATTTAAAAAATATTTCATTTATTGAAAAATCCAAAGAAAACCTCCACCCATAAATAATTAATACTGGAATATAAACTATTCTACACAATATTTTCAATTTTTCTACCCAATGGACTTTAAATATCAATTCTTGCTTATTCAATTTTGCTCAACTCCCTAAAAAATCAAATCAGTTCCTTCTTTTCCTCAATCTTCCTGTACATATAGTCAAAGCTAAAGACTAAAACATAAACTGCAATCAGCATTGCCATATTTTTTATTAATCCTTCTCCAAAAAATGAACCTCTTGGGATGTAAAATAAATTAGGAATAAAGTAATAACTTGTTAATAATAAAAATCTATTTTTGACAGCATATTTTTCATATTTTATAATTAAAATTCCTAAAATTATTGAAATCAGAATTATCCAAAAATATCCTAAATCATACATTTCAGCGATATAGTTTGATCCAATTCCTTCACCACTCAAATAAGCTGTCGGGTTTAGATAGTATGTCAATCTGTCTGCAATTGAATTTGTTGTTAAAAGTGTATCTAGTGACTGAGGTTTAAAGCCATATAGTCCTTGTAAAATATACGGATAGCTTCCGTGTCCGACAATGCTATGCTTAAAATTAATTGTATATCCAAGCACAAGGTAGCTTACACCTTGAGAAAATAGAAAATTATAAACTGTGTTTATTAAATCCAAGCTGAATATTTTTTTACTTCGGATAGATACCAAAATTTGTGAGAAAACCACGGTAAATCCTACTAATTTTACCATTGTCTTGGCTTTTATCCTGATTCCATAGACTTTTGCATAATACCACATTATAAAAAGCAGCTGTGTCAAAAATATTGCTCTTGCTCCTTTAAATGAATCCAGCAGTTTTACCATAAGATAAAGCGAAGATATTGTTAAAAACTTTCTTTTGGATGGAATAGAAATTAAAAATATCAAAAATCCAATTGTCATTACTGTTCCAGAACCTTTTGTAAATGCAGGATAATCTACACCCTTTAAAATACCTGTATAATAAGCCTCGTATCCAGCTCGCAAGATAACTCTAAGCTGTATAAACATCTTGTAAGCTAAAGCAGGCAATGAAATTATAAATAAAGCCATTCCAATATCTGTAAACATTCTTCTGCTCTCAAGTGTAATATTACTTCTAATTTCACTAATCTTCTCATTTGAAATTCCGATAAAGAATCCTAAATGTGTAAATAAAAGCACAAGTAAAAATACCATTATTATTTCATTTCTCACATCATAAAAGAAATAAAAGTTGGCAAACTTTGTAGCCCATCCAAATTCTTTATAATCCACAATATCCAAAAATATCCTTGTAAAATTAAACAAAAATAATGTATACAAAAAAATCATATATGAATTTAACCATTCCAAATAAATTTTTGCTGTAAAAAATGTATAAACATACACTCCCATAAGCAAACACTCCAAAAATTTCATTTCTGATACATCATTTGGAAAAGTTACTGCATTTTTCAAAAATAGCACAAATGCAATTACAAATATGTGAAATATCAAAAAACCGATCTTATCCTCTTTTATTAAACTATCTCTTTTCATCAACTTACCTCTATTTTCATTTTTTTCTTTTATACTCAAATCCTTTTATAGTAAAATTGATTTAAAACCGAACTCAAAAGCTATGACTATTTTACTCAAACCCTATGTTTATATGATTTTTAATAGTTCAATTTTGAATGGGTTTGATATAATATCAACCTGTTTCAAATCAAATATGGGATTGAATAAACAGCCATAGTTTTTCTAAATTAATTTTACTATGTTTTCATCTAAAATTTTATCATATCGCCACTAAAACTTCAATGATAAATATTTTTTTCAATATTCATTTTTTATACATCAATATTCACTAAAAAAATTATTAAAATGTGGCAATTAATTTATAATTTATGTTATAAATAAAAAAGAAACCATCTATTTATTTAAGACAGTTTCTTCAATATTTTCAATCTAAAAAATTATAAATTATTTTCCCTCAAATATTCTTCCACATCAAGTGCCGCAATTGCTCCACTTCCCGCTGCAACAATCGCTTGCTGGTATTTGCTATCTTGAACATCTCCAGCTGCAAAAATTCCAGAAGTGCTTGTTTTAGAAGATTTTCCTTTGGTTGCAATATAGCCTCTGCTATCAATTTCAACTTTTCCCTCAAGAAATTTTGTATTTGGAGTTCTTCCAATTGCTACAAAAATTCCATCTGTTTCTAAAGTTTCAGTTTTACCTGTTTTGTTATTTATAAGTTCAATTCCTGTAACTTTTTCATCTGCCAATACTTTTTTAGGCGTATAATCCAATTTCCATTCGATTTTATCATTATCTTTTGCTCTTTTTTGCATGATTGCAGAAGCACGTAAAATATCTCTTCTATTAATAATAGTAACTTTATTTACAAATTTTGTTAAAAAAATTGCCTCTTCCATCGCAGTATCTCCCCCGCCAATTACAACTACTTCTTTTCCACGATAAAAAAATCCATCACAAGTCGCACAGGCACTAACACCTTTTCCAATATTTTCCTTTTCATTTTCAATTCCAAGATATTTTGCACTTGCTCCTGTCGATAAAATTATTGTCTTCGTTTCTACAATATTTCCATTATCCAAATGTAATTCAAATGTCTTTTTCCCATTATTTTCAACATCTTTAATATCCTTTACCACCGCTTGCAAAAATTCAGTCCCAAAATTTTGAGATTGAGATTTTATATCTTCCATTAATTGCGGTCCTGAAATTCCTTGTGGAAATCCTGGAAAGTTTTCAACTTCTGTTGTTGTTGTAAGCTGTCCGCCCGGCTCCATTCCATTTATCACTATATTTTTTAGTCCAGCACGGCTTAAATAAATTGCAGCTGTAAGTCCTGCCGGTCCTGATCCAATGATTACTGAATCGTACATATTTTTCACCATTCCTTTTTTTATATTATTAAAGTCTAGCAGAAAAAATAACCGCTAGACTTGTTTTATAAATAAATATTTCTTTAACTAATCTGTTTTACTTTATTTAAAATTATAATACTTTGTTTATTTCTTCATAAAGTGATTCTTTTGAGTGCAATCCAACTAATTTTTTTACAGCTTTTCCATCTTTAAATAAAATTAATGTAGGGATGCTTTGGATTCCAAAAGATTGTGCTAATTCTAATTCTTCATCTACATTTACTTTTCCAACTGTAGCTTTTCCTTCCATTTCTCCTGAAAATTCTTCAATAATAGGAAGCTGCATTTTACAAGGTCCGCACCAGCTAGCCCAAAAATCTACTAAAGCTACTCCATTTGCTATACTTTTTTCAAAATTATCTTTATTTAAACTTAATGCCATTTTACATCAACCTCTTTCTTTTTTTCATTTTTATTAATTTCATAAATTTTATAGTTTATTTTTTAAAAAATTTGTGTTATACTATTTCTATAAAATCAACTATTCAATTAAGTAATTGAATAGTATCATATTTGTAATAAATTGTCAATACTTTTATTTAAAATTTTAAAGATATACTTGAATTCTACCAATATTCAAATTAATTTGAACTAAATTTCATTTAAAAAAAGAAATTACACCTCATTTATTCAATATAAAATTTAAATCGAAAATAATATAAATTATACAAAGCTAGAAGTTTAAGTAAAATTCAAGTTTGACTTTAAAGAAATTTTACTATTATAATAAAACGAATTTAAAACTGAACTCAAGAATTATGACTATTTTTAAATTTATTTGATTTTTAACAGTTTAATTTTTAGTGAGTTCTATTATATAACTGAAAAGGAAGATAAATAAATGGATAAAATATGTGAAAATTACAAAAATAGCCTATATTCAGGATTATCAAAAATTGGAAAATGCCTATCTAGCGAAAAAAGGATTGAAATACTGGATCTGCTTGTACAAGGAGCAAAAACTGTGGAAAGCATTTCAAATGAAACAGGAATGAGCATTGCAAATACTTCTAGGCATTTGCAGATTTTAAAGGATGGCAATCTAGTTATTAATGAAAAAAAGGGAAACTATGTTGTCTACGAAATTGCAAATACTCAGATAATTGACTTGGTGTATCTTTTAATTGGAGTAGGAGAAAAACAATTGGCAGATATTCAGCGAATACACAATGAATTTAATGACAGCTGTATGAAAATCCGTCCTATTACACTAGAGCAGGCGTATGAAATGGCAAGACAAAACAAAACACTAATAATAGATTTACGACCTGAAGATGAATTTAATTCAAGCCATATAGAAAATGCAATTAATATTCCGATGAAATATCTTGAAAAAAATATTAAAAATTTGCCAAGAAACAAGAAAATCATTGTTTACTGCAGAGGAAGAAACTGTGCTTATGCAAATTTAGCTTCCAAATTGTTAAATGATAACGGCTTTCAGGCATATAGCCTGAATCAAAGCTATTATGACTGGCAGAAAAATAAAAATTTTTAACTTTATTGAGTTAATACTATTCCCCATTAAAACAAGAGAGTTTTTATGATTCTGTTCAGCAAGGGGTCAAGACCCCTTGTCAGAAAGTAAATAGTAAATCGTTTCTTTTTTCAAATGGATTTTAGTATAAAAATAAAAAATATAAAATAGGAGATAAAATGGGATTAATTTTTGTTACTGGTGGAGCTAAAAGCGGTAAAAGCAAATTTGCTGAAGAGATGCTTTTGAAATTGAATAACGGAAATCAGAAAAATATATATCTGGCAACATCGCTTGTGTTTGATGAGGAAATGAAAGAAAAAGTTCAGCTTCATAAAAAAAGGAGAAAAAATGACTGGTTTACAGTAGAAACTTACAAGAATTTTGAAATTGAATTGAGCAATTTTTTTGAAAATAATGATAAAATAAAAAATAATATGCTTGTAGACTGCCTTACAAATATGATTACTAATATAATTTTTGAAAATCAGAATATTGACTGGAACAATTTTGAGAAAAAATTGTATATTCAAACTTTAAAAAAATTAAATAAAAATGTAAAAAACTCTGTAGATGAGCTTTTAAATATTACAAATCAATTTGAAAATACTGTAATCGTGTCAAATGAGCTGGGAATGGGGCTTGTTCCAAGTTATCCACTTGGAAGGTATTTTCGTGAAATTGCTGGGAAAATGAATCAGATTGTGGCAGAAAAGGCAGATAAAGTATATTTTGTAGTTTCTGGAATTCCAATGAAAATAAAATAAATAAAATATATTTTCTGTTTTTTTAATAGGATTTAGTATTAATCAAATTTTGTAGACTTTTATAAATGATAAAAAATAAAATAAAGGAGAATAATTTTAATATGAAAAAACAAAAAACAGATTTACAAATAAAAAAAGATGAAATTAGAAAACAAATTTTAGAAAAAAGAAATAATCTTTCTATTGAAGAGGTAGAAAAAAAAAGTGAATTAATTATAAAAAATTTAGCTCCATATCTAAAAAATGCTCAGAATATAATGATTTTTATGGATATGAAAAATGAAGTGAGAATTACAAAATTAATAGAACTTTATCCTGAAAAAAATTTTTTCATTCCAAAAATTGTAAATAGTAATAATAGAGAAATGAAAATTAACAAATATAACAAAAATGAGCTTGTTTTGCACAAGTTTGGCTATTATGAGTCTTCGTCCAATGATTTTTATGATGAAAAAATATTGGATATTGTGATTGTTCCAGCTGTTGCCTTTGATTCTAAAAAAAATCGAATTGGTTTTGGTGGCGGATATTATGATACTTTTTTGAATAAAGTTAAACTAAAAAATAATAATGCTTTATTTATCGGTGTTTGCTATGATTTTCAAATGATTGAGGAAGTGCCGATTGAAGGGCATGATGTAACTTTGGACTTTATTATTAATGAAAATATTCTCAAATCCATTAAAAATTAAACTATTAAAAATTATGCAAACTTAGAAATTGAATAAAATAGTCATTCAGCTTTAAATCAGTTTCACTATAAAATTATATAATTTTAAAAAAAGTAAAAAAAATAAATTTTCCTTGAAATTATAAAAAAAAAATGATAATATATATTGCTAAAATAAATAAAATATTTTAACATATCTGATTTTGTTATTTTATAGTTTCTATTGGTCAAAAGGATTAAAATTTCAAAAAGGAGGTTTATTTAAATGAAGAAAAAGTTAAAAAATAACAATTTTTTAATCCCATCTTTTCTAGCTGGAGTAACAGGTTTAGGATTTGGAAAAACAGTAGAATCCAATAATACTTTGCCTGTAAATGTTTCAAGTGACAATTTATCTTGGAATAAAAAAAATATTAAATTTTCAAAAAATGAAGAAATTTATGATATTATAAAAAATAATTTAAAAAATGAAGATGAATTTAAAGTAGATTTTGGATATTCTGATGGTTTTTACAAAAGCCGTATTAATAATTCTTTTTCAAAATCTGAAAAAACTATTTCAAATATCCTCCCTGAAATAGAAATAACAGTTCCTTACGTCATTATTAATCCAGCAAACGGACCTTCTGACAAGGCAGAATACGAATATATCGTACAAATTAGAAAAAACAAAGAAATGGGAATTAAAAATTTGGGATATGTCACAACAGATGAATATACAAAAAGTATAAGAAAAGTTGTTTCTGAAGTTGATAAATATATACAGTTTTACGGCTCTGACAATATTTCTGGAATTTTTATTGATGAAATCTCATCAGGTACAAATCCACTAGAAGTTGATTATATGGCACAAATATACAATTATATAAAAAATAAATATCCTGACCTAATCACAGTTGCAAACCCTGGAAGCACAATAACTGATGAAATGTCTAAATATTCTGATTTATGGCTAACAAGTGAACAGTCTGCCGAGAGCTACATCAATCATTGGACACCAAGAACTTATAGCTTTGAAAATAACCCTAAAAATTCAAAACGTATTGTACACGTTATTCATTCCGCAACACCTGAACAATATGAAACTCTACTAAATTTATCAAAAGAGCGAAATGCAGGCTTTTTAATGATAACAACCGATGTTCCAAACGTTCCTGGAAATTTGCCGAAAAATTTTGAAAATCTAATATTGTCAATAAATACCCCAAAATCTGAAACTCTTTCAGACGTAAAAGATAATTTATCCAAGCAATTAACAAAAGAAGACGCAGATGCAGAGTCAATTTTTTCTGATTCAAAAAATTCTACATCTGAAGAAATCATAGAAGATACCAGAATAGAAGATAAATTTGATTCACAACAATTTATTTCATCAGGAAAATATTCCATTGATGGAAATCTCAAAATTTCAAGCCTTGATTTCTGGAAACTTCTCAATTTTCATTGTAAACCTAAAATACTTCTTTCCTATTTTAATTTTGGATATAATATTTTAGGAGAATTTACTATGAATCCTTCAGAAAAGATAAATAAATTTGGAGATTTTGAATTTGATTTAAATAAAAATTGGAATATCTGATAAATATAACACTAAGATGGGGGACTTAATGATAAAATTTGATTAAAGGATATTTTACTATCTAATACTAAACCCCTTTTAAAAATAGAAACAAATTTTTATAATATTTATTTCATAATCATTCAACTAATTACTATGTTTTTTCTTTTTTATTTTTGTAGGATTGATCATTGCCGCAAATCCTACAACCTATGGCTAGTCTACGATATTTTTCTCGCTATGCTCAAGCAGTTTTGCCAGCACAGAAAAATGCTCCGACGGATTATTTATACTAGACTTTATTTAAAAAATGAAAATTATATTTTAATTATTTGAAAATATTAGGTTTATATCCTTAAAATTCATTATTTAAATTGAGTTTAGTATAAGCTAGAAATAGTATAAAAAAAAGTTGTTTCATAGATATTTATGATACAGCTTTTTTTATTAATATTTTTTCCGCTTAAACAGCGGATTAACTATAAATTTTTTTATAAAATCCCTTGTTAGAAAATATACTTAAATTTATTCAAAATTGAACTATTATAAAGTTATATAAACTTAGGGAGTGAACTACTCCCACTTTTAGAAGTGGGAGCTTCTTGGGAAGTATCTGCTTTTGCTAGCCAAATATATTTACCAAGCTCTTCGGACAGTCCCTGCCCTGTTTTTTATTTCCTAATATTTCAACATTTCTTTTCCAACATCTCTTATATTCAGTGCCGCATTGTAATCTCTATCAATTTCAATTCCACAGCACTCACATTTATAACTTCTTTCTGATAATTTCAGTTCCTCTTTAATATTTCCACATTTACTGCAAGTTTTCGATGACGGAAACCACTTATCTATTTTTAAAAATTGTTTTCCTAAAAACATCAACTTATACTCAAGCATCCTCAAAAACATTCCCCATCCATTATCTCCTACACTTTTCCCAAAATTTAATGCCTGGCTCATCCCTTTCATATTCAAATCCTCAACAACCACAGCATTGTATTCTTCAGACAATTTTTTCGATAATTTATGCAAAAAATCTCTTCGACAATTTTTAATATACTCATGCAACTTTGATATTTTCGCTTTTTGCTTATACCAATTTTTAGAAAATTTCACTTTTCTCGATAATGATTTCTGTAATTTTTTCAATTCTTCTTCCAACATCCTAAAATATTTTGGATAATCAGCCCTTTGGTTTTCAGAACTGACAAATAATTCAGACATTGAAAAATCAAGTCCAATTACTTTATCATTACTTGGTATTTTTTGAATTTCTTTTTCAAATTCTGTCAAAACAGAAACATAGTAATTTCCATTACTGTTTGTCAATGTTACCGACTTTATTCTATAATTCTTTGGTATTTCTCTATGATATTTCAATTTAACTTTTTTCAATTTTGGCAAAACCAAATATTTATTTTCCTCAATTCTTATCGAATTATTCACACAATTTGTCATGTAACTTTTAACATTATTCTTTTTAGATTTGAACCTTGGAAACTTTGCTCTCTTCTGAAAAAAATTCGTAAACGATCGTTTTACATTCAATTGAGCATTTGAAAGTGCCAAACTGTCTACTTCTTTTAAAAATTGATTTTCACTTTTCAAACTGGCAGGTGTAATTATTTTATTTTTTCCAGTTTCTTCATAAAATTTATTCGCAGCATACAAAATCGTATTGTAAACAAAACGAACACATCCAAAAGTCTTATTTATCAATAATTCTTGCTCCTTATTTGGATAAATTCTGTATTTGAATGCTAAATTATATTTCATAAAATTACACCTCCTTTTGATTTTGAATATTATTTTTAATGACTTCTCTTCAATATTTTATACCAAAATTGTATCATAAGTGTATCCTTTTTTCAACTTTTTTAAAAAAAAAAGCAATTTATCTCTCACTTATAGAAAGCCTACGACTTCTTGCTATCTTTTTGTTAAAATAAAGGGAAAAGTAAAATATCTTAAAATAAATGTATATTCAAACCCATTTAAAATTGAGCTATTAAAAGATTGCATAAATTTAGGTTATAAGAGGGTTATTATTTTATTTTCTAATAAATAATCTTAATTTTTTAAAATTAGTTTACCTGATTTTATTGTTAAAATTAAAATATGACATTAATTAGTTAAAAAATTTTTTAATTTATTTAAAATTTATAAAATAAATATCAATAAAAAATAAATAATGTGGTATAATTAAAAAGTAGTAAATTGTAATTTTAAAATGAATAATTAATATTATTTAACTTTATTTAATAATGGATTTTTTTGTAAATTTTTATTTAACAAGTAATTAAAAACGGGTGTTATCAAAGTAAATAACAAATAAAATGGTAGATTGATATACAATTTACATTACTGTTAATAGCTATATTTTAATTTATGCTCGAACTTGTTTAAATAAAAATATTAAAAGATCTTTTAGTAAAATAGTTATGGCTTTTGAGTTCAGTTTTAAATCAGTTTTACTGTAAAACCAGATTTATTGTAATATTAAGAAAAAATTGGTGTATAATTATTAAGAAAGGAAAATTAAATGATTTGGATAATTGGTGGAACAAAGGATTCTAGAATTATTTTAGATGAGGTTATGAAAGTTAGGAATGATGATATTATTGTTAGTACAGCTACTGAATATGGTGGAAAATTACTTGAAGATGTAGCTAAAAATAAAAGAATACATGTAATTTCAGAAAAACTAAGTATTTTACAAATTGAAAATATAATTTTAGAAAAAAATATTGATTAAAAAATCATAGCTATAAACTTGTGATATCTTTATTAACTATTTAGATAAAATTTAATTTGTATTTTTTATTTTTGTAAAAAAATATCACATAAAAAAGGCAATGTAAATATAGTCAGCACATATAGAAATATGTGTGCGGTGGCAGTTTTTAGACTGTCTAATACTGCTTGAATTGCTGGAAAACCCTAAAGCCAATTTAACAACAACATAATATCTTGTTTAGGATAAATTAAATATAAAGATATAAGTGTGACTGTTGCGAAAGCAGAAAAAATAAATTGGATGGCATAAGTTTATCAAGGTTAAAACCTAAGTGCTAAAAAAATTTAATAAAATACAATGGGCAATCAGCAGCTAAGACCGAAAGGTAAAGTTCAACGACTATTCCTTCTAGGAAGTACACCAAAGCTGGTGGAAGCGGGCAGACCCAAACAGGTAAAGCTGTGGGATAAGATATAGTCTGTGCTTAATAGAAATATTAAGAAGTTCAAAATACTTAATTTATATTAATAATTATAAGTATTTTAGAGAACTGCATAGAAATAGCGAATCTATGTGAACGAAATCTCTAAATATTAAATCAATTTTTGATTTTTTTAAGAGATTCAGTTAGTTATTGATGCAAGTCATCCATATGCACAAAATATTAGTAATATCGTCATCTCAATGATAAGTTATTTAAATGAGCGACATATAATAAAAAAAGAAATAAAATATGTAAGATTTGAAAGAAGAGTATTGGATTACGGAACTGAAAATGTATTTCAGTTCACAAATTTAAGGGAAATAATCACATTTTTGAATAGATTTGAAAATAAAAATATATTAAGTACATTAGGATCAAATGCTTTGGCAGAGTTAAAAGAAATAAAAGAAAAGAATAATTTGTTTATTAGAATATTGCCAACAACATCATCTATACAAAGTGCAGAAGAACTTGGTTATTTGCCAAAAAATATAATTGCTATGCAAGGACCTTTTTCAAAGGAAATGAATATTGCAATATTGAAAGATTATAAGATTGATTAAAACTACAGCTATAAAGTTTGCAATTAGAATTTAAAACTTTATAAAATAGCTTGTAAAGTATAGTCAGCACATATAGAAATATGTGTGTTAAGACAATTTTTTAACTGTCTAATACTGCTCGAATTGCTGGAAAACCCTAAAGCTGGTTTAACGACAACATAATATCTTATTTAGGATGAATTAAATAAAGGATATAAGTGTGATCGTTGCGAAAGCAGAAAAAATAAATCAGATGGCATAAAAAAATAAAAAATGGTTAAAACCTAAGTGCCAAAAAGAAATTTAATAAAACAATGGGCAATCAGCAGCCAAGGCCGTAAGGTAAGGTTCAACGACTATCCCTTTTGGGAGTACACCAAAGTTGGTGGAAGTGGGCAGGCCCAAACAGGTAAAGCTGTGGGATAAGATATAGTCTGTGCTTAATAGAAATATTAAGAAGTTCAAGAATATCTATTTATTGATATCTAATAAGAAATATCAAGATATTAGGAGAACTGCATAAGAAATAACGAGCTTATGTGAACTATAACCTCTCAAAAAAGAGAGATATCAGTATCTTATTACAAAAGAAAGTGGAGAAACAGGTGGAGAATTACAGAAAGTTCAAGCATGTAAAGAATGTGGAATTACTATTTTAACAATAAAGCGTCCAGTATTGAATTATGGAATAGTTTTTTGCGAAATTAATGAAATAATTGAATATATAATAAATTTATAAAAAGGGAGAATTAGGATTGAAAAGCATAAAAAACGAAGCAACAATCGAATTTGAAGAAAAAAAATCAAAATTTATTGGATATATTAAACCAGTTTCGACAGTAATTGAAGCAGAAAAGTTTATTGATTTAATAAAAAAAACAAATCCAAATGCAACTCATAATGTCCCGCTTTACAGAGTTATAGAAAGCGGGCAAGAATATTTTAAGTATAACGATGATGGTGAACCTAGCAATACAGCTGGAAAGCCTATGGCAGAAATATTAAAAATTTTAAATATTTATAATGTTGCATTAGTTGCCACAAGATATTTTGGCGGTATAAAACTTGGAGCTGGTGGACTCATAAGAAATTACGCTAAAACTGCAAAATTAGCTGTCAATGAAGCAATCATTGTGGAATATATAGAAAAATCTATTTTTATTTTAGATTATGACTATGAAAATACATCTGAAATAGAAGCATTTTTAAGTGAAAATACTAAAAAGTTTGGAATAGAAATATTGGAAAAAAATTACTCAAATAGAGTAACGATGAAAGTAGTAGCAAATAATAAAATCGAGCCTAAATTAAATGAATTACAGAAAATTATTGTAATAAAAATATAGAAAAATTTAAAAAAATTCAAGGACTATAAATTTTTTTTAAAAAAAGTTGTTGACAAATAAACTTAAATATGATATTATATTTCTTGTCTGTGAGTATTAAAAGATAAAACAGATAGGGAAGTAAATGTGCGGCCTTCGTCTAGTGGTTAGGACATCGGGTTTTCATCCCGGCAACAGGGGTTCGATCCCCCTAGGCCGTACCAAATTAAAATTGAATATAAAATGTTAAATGGTGATTTTTTTAGGTCGCATAGCTCAGTTGGGAGAGCACCTGCCTTACAAGCAGGGGGTCATTGGTTCGAGCCCAATTGTGACCACCATTATGGAGGTGTAGCTCAGTTGGTTAGAGTGCTTGCCTGTCACGCAAGATGTCGCGAGTTCGAGTCTCGTCACTTCCGCCATTTAATGCCGCTTTAGCTCATCTGGTAGAGCAACTGACTTGTAATCAGTAGGTGGTTGGTTCGAGTCCGACAAGCGGCACCACTATTTAAAATTTAGAATGTTGTGGAGAGGTTCCCGAGTGGCCAAAGGGATCAGACTGTAAATCTGCCGGCTCAGCCTTCGAAGGTTCGAATCCTTCTCTCTCCACCATTTTTTTTTATAAAAATAAAATTTATTATAAATATATAAATCATAATTCGTAGGAGGAATTATTAGCTATGGTTAGAAAAATAAAAGGAGCAGGAAATAAATCAGGTGGAAGCCAACAGGATATAATTAAGCAAGCTCAAGTAATGCAACAAGAAATGTTAAAAATTCAAGAGGGATTAAAAGATAAATTTGTTGAAACATCTGTTGCTGGTGGAGGAATCACTATAAAAGCTAATGGACAGAAAAAAATTGTAGATTTATCAATTTCATTAGATGTTTTAAAAGATGCAATTGAAGAAAATGATGCAACAATAGTTTCTGATTTAATCGTAAATGCGGTAAATGAAATTTTGGATAAATCTGAAGAAATGGCTGAAAAAGAAATGGAAGTAGTTACTGGTGGAGTAAATATTCCAGGATTATTTTAGGACTTAAAATCTCAAATAAATATTTTTATAAAAACCAGAGTAATATCTGGTTTTTTGTTTTTTTATAGTAAAATTGATTTATACCAAACTCCATTTGAATAACGAATATATTATAAATCTTTTTAGTAGATTAAACCTAATATTTACTTTCAAATAATCAAAATAAATATTCGCTTTTTAAATGGGGAATATTAGATATGTTCGATAACCTAAGTTTTTTTATCTATACAAGGGGTCAAGACCCCTTGCTTCAAGATATTTGTTTTATTAAATTCTAAGTTTGTATAGTTATCGAACAGGTCTATTATAAAATAGAATTCAAAAGTTATGATTATTTCATTTAAATTTTAAGTTTATATAATTTTTAATAGTTTAAATTTGAATGGTTTGAGTATATATTTGAAAAAATAAAGGAGAGATATGAAAAAAAATATAAATAGAATGATAATAATGATGTTTTTATGTATGGTTATATATAATTTGGGACATCCAGGAACACCTGACTTGATCCAAATGAGAGGTTGGAAAAAGAGCATTTCTGGAGAATTTTTAGCATTTATGAGTACAGCAATGTTTATTTCATCCCCATATTTAGGAGCATTGGCAGATAAATTTGGAATGAAAAAGATTTTTATGTTTATGCCATTTCTTTATGGAATTGCACAATTAGTTTTTGGTTTTGTCACAAATCTTCCAATGGTGTTCTTGGCACGAATGATTGCTGGATTTGCTTCTGGGGGAACTTTTGCAGTGGCTTTTGGATATGTTAGTCAGTTGTCTGAAAAAGAGGAAAAAGCTAAAAATATTGCAAAAGTTAGTTCAGCAATTGTAATTGGTGGAGCTGTTGGGCAGAAAATTGGAGGGGTTATTGCTACTGTTGATCCTAGATATTCTTTTGGGCTTCAGTTTATTTGTGGGAGTGTTATGTCTGTTTTTATTTTAATATTTATGAGAGAAATTATAAATAAATTGGGAAATATAGGAGATAATAAAAGTTTGAATCCATTTTCGACATTTAGATATATAAAAGAGTTAGATAGATTTTCAAAATTTTTCTGTGGTATAATTTTTTTATCTGGAATTGGAATTTATTCTTATGCAAGTGCATTAAACTATTTTTTTAAATTTTATGAAAAAGTTTCTGCAGATACAATTGGAACTTTTGTAATGTGTTCATCACTTCTGGCATTTTTAGGAACAGCATTTTTACTTGAAAAATTATTAAAGAAATTTAAAGAAAAAAGTATTCATGCAGTTATGATTTTTATTGGAATCATATTGATGATAGTTATATTTTTTAGAGTCAAGTCAGGAGTAACGCCATATTTTATAATGGCTGTATATACAATGACTTATGAAATAGCACGATCACTCGCAAATACAATTATTGCTAGAAAATATGTTGAAAATCAGGGGAAAATATTAGGAGTAACATCTGCAGTGGATTCACTTGGAAATGCTGTTGGATCTTATCTATCTGGACACTTATTAGCATTTAACCCGTTTTTTCCATTTATTGTAAATATTGGAATAATGATTATGGTATTAATTTTGATTAAAATTTTCAATCGTATTTAATACTAAACTCCTTTTAATTTATATTTTTTTATTAAAAAAGTTTGTAATAAATTCGTTATTCAAATGGGTTAGTATAAAATAAATATTCGCTTTTTAAACGAGGAATAGTATAAATTAACAAAGGAGGGATCAATCCCTCCTTTTTATCAGATAAATTTATTGTTAAAAATATTTTGTAACATCGAAAAATACGATAACAATCATTAGTACAAGTAAAAATATCATTCCGATTAAATGTATTTTTTCTTCAATTTTTTTGTTAATCTTTATTCCAAAAAATTCAGGAATTATAAAAATTAATCTTCCACCATCAAGTGCAGGAATTGGCAGCAAGTTCATAATTCCAATATTTATAGAAATTAAAATAAAAACACCAAGCATAGCAAATAGACCTCCTTGCCCATAAGCTTCTCCAATGACCTTAGGAAGACCTACAGGACCTGTCATTTCGTTCATTGCTACTTTCCCTGTCACAAGCATTTTTATACCATTGAGCGTCATTTTAAAATAATCTTTAAACATAAGAAAACTTATTTTTATTTTTTCTCCAAATGTTGATTTTTGGCTTAGCAAATGGATTCCAAGAATATTTTCTTTAGTCTTTTCATTATAAGTTAATTTTACATTTTCAGTAATTTTTTTGTTTTCTCTTAATATTTTTAAATTAATATCTTCATTTTTATAATTTTGGCTAATTTCTTTTATTTTTTTTGTCATATCGTTCCAATTAGCTACTTCTTTACCATTAATTTCTAAAATTTTATCGTTTACTTTTAATTTTTTGTTTATCTTTGAATTTTGCTCAATTTTTCCAATTACTGCCTGTGAATATTGAGGAGGTACCACTCCTGTAATAGAAAGCATTATGTATAAAGCAACTAAAGCAGAAATAAAATTCATTACAACTCCTGCAATTAGTACAACAAATCTGCTAAACGGTGATTTTGTAAAAAAACCATTTTTTTGAATGTTTTCTTGTCTTTTCAATTCTTCTTTTACAGCTTCATCTAATTTCTTTTCTATTTCACTAATAAATTGCTCATCTTCAGTTTTATTATTTTTTCTATCTGTTTTATCTAGCTCTTTAATAATATCATCCATTTTTTCCTTTTTAAATGCTTCTAAGTCAAACTTTTCGGGCTGCATTCCTTCTATATTAACAAATCCTCCAAGCGGTAAAATTCTAATCGAATAGGTAGTTTCTTTCTTTTTTATTGAAAAAAGTTTTGGCCCCATTCCAATTGAAAATTCAGTAACAGGCATTCTAAAATATTTAGCTGTTGCAAAATGCCCAAGTTCATGTAAAAATACAATTATTCCTAAAATTATTATTGTAAAAATTATTCCCATTATTTAATCTAATCTCCATCTATTTTGTTTATACTGTGAACTACTCCCGCTTTTAGAAGCGTGAGCTTCTTGGGAAGTATCTGCTTTTGCTAGCCAAATATATTTACCAAGCTCTTCGGGTAGTTCCTACCCTGTTTTTTTATTTTCTAATATTTCAACATTTCTTTTCCAACATCTCTTATATTCAGTGCCGCATTGTAATCTCTATCAATCTCAATTCCACAGCACTCACATCTATAACTTCTTTCTGATAATTTCATTTTCTCTTTAATATTTCCACATTTGCTGCAAGTTTTTGACGACGGAAACCACTTATCTATCTTCAAAAATTGTTTCCCTAAAAACATCAACTTATACTCAAGCATCCTCAAAAACATTCCCCATCCATTATCTCCTACACTTTTCCCAAAATTTAATGCCTGGCTCATCCCTTTCATATTCAAATCCTCAACAACCACAGCATTGTATTCTTCAGACAATTTTTTCGATAATTTATGCAAAAAATCTCTTCGACAATTTTTAATATACTCATGCAATTTTGATATTTTCATTTTTTGCTTATACCAATTTTTAGAAAATTTCACTTTTCTTGACAATGATTTTTGTAATTTTTTCAATTCTTCTTCCAACATCCTAAAATATCTTGGATAATCAGCCCTTTGGTTTTCAGAACTGACAAATAATTCAGACATTGAAAAATCAAGTCCAATTACTTTATCATTACTTGGTATTTTTTGAATTTCTTTTTCAAATTCTGTCAAAACAGAAACATAGTAATTTCCATTACTGTTTGTCAATGTTACCGACTTTATTCTATAATTCTTTGGTATTTCTCTATGATATTTCAATTTAACTTTTTTCAATTTTGGCAAAACCAAATATTTATTTTCCTCAATTCGTATCGAATTATTCACACAATTTGTCGTATAACTTTTAACACTAGTCTTTTTAGATTTGAACCTCGGAAACTTCGCTCTCTTCTGAAAGAAATTCGTAAATGATCGTTTTACATTCAATTGAGCATTTGAAAGTGCCAAACTGTCTACTTCTTTCAAAAATTGGTTTTCACTCTTCAAACTGGCAGGTGTAATTATTTTATTTTTCCCAGTTTCTTCATAAATTTTATTAGCAGCATACAAAATCGTATTGTAGACAAAATGAACACATCCAAAAGTCTTGTTTATCAACAATTCTTGTTCCTTATAATGACTTCTCTTCAATATTTTATACAAAAAATCATATGATAATTTATATCAAATACTGAATAATAATTACTATTATATGACATTATTATTAACTAATTTTATATTATTTCACTGAATAAATTATATCATAAATATATCCTTTTTTCAATTTTTTTTTACAAAAAAAAGCAATTCATCTCCCGCTTATAGAAAGACTTCTTGCTATATTTTATTAAAAAATACTGCTTTAAATGAAAAAATCTCAAAAAAAGCAGTTAAATTTTGATACCTAACTAAAATTTTATAAATTATAAAAATTCGCTATTTCCTTCGTCCTCTCCTAATGAAGCATCAATATCTTCATAATCAATTTCACGTGGAATAGAAGTTAAAACTTTATCTGTAACTTTTGAAAGATGTGCACTCATTGCATAAGCAGCTCCACTTACAAAATCTATTACTCTTTGTCCTACTTCATATTCTAAAAATTCCAAGCTAAATGTTACAATTTTATTTTCTTTTATTGCATCTGCAATTAATCTTGAATCTTCAAAAACTTTTGGTCTAATAATTGAGACATTTATTTTAGATGTTGGCATTTTCGTAATTTCCTCCTTTTTTCCTACACCAAAAAGACTTCCTATTCCTTTTTTTTCTTCTGGCTGTTTTTCTGGTTCTACACGAGTCGTTGTTGTTTTGTGTTGAACCTTAGACTGCTGGTTTTGTTGTGGCTGTTCTGCTGCCACTTCTTTTTTTTCATTTTCTGACAATTCTTCAGATAATATGTCATCATCGTCATCTTCAATATCATCGCCAAAAAACTCCATTAATTTTCTTTTAAGTCCCAAAGCATAACCTCCTATTCAAATAATTTACTTCCTATTCTAATTATAGTTGCACCATTTTTTAATGCTTCTATATAGTCATTTGACATTCCCATAGAAAGAGTTGTAATATAATCATATTTTTCCTGATATTCTTCCTTCAGATTTCTCATATTTGAAAAATAATCATTTATTTCTTCTTTGCTTGCCTCAAACGGAGCCATTGTCATAAAGCCTATTATTCTTACATTACTCATAGAAAAATATTTCTCGCTATCTTCTTTAAAATCTTCAATGTAAACTCCTGTTTTTGATTCTTCCTTTGAAACGTTAATTTCAATTAATCCATTTATAATTCTGTCATTTTCAATAGCTTTTTTATTTATTTCTTTTAAAAGTTCATAAGAATCAATTGAATGTATTAAATTTACACTATTAATTATATACTTTATTTTATTTTTTTGCAACCTTCCAATAAAGTCCCATTTAATATTTTTATATTTTTCATCTGAAAATTCATTCAGCTTATCCCGATAAAGCTGAGCCCGATTTTCACCAAAGTAATCATAGCCCATTTCAATTAGAGTCTTATGTTCCTCTACATTAAGATACTTGCTTACAAACAGAATTTTAACTTTTTCAGGATAGGGAGAATATTTTTTTATATCTTCCAAAATTTTTTTATAATTCTGTTGAATTTTTACACTGTTCAGTTCCATTCCTGCTCCTTACTGTTTTGACTTGTTGTATTTGAGATATATTTGAAATCTTTTAATATAAAGCAATTTATTGTGTATATCTTTTATAAGAACAAATATGATATTTTTACAATTACACTATTATAACCTTTTTTTTAAATAAATTCAACAAATACATCATTTGCTAGCAACATTCCCTTTTTTGTCAGTCGAATTCTTGCTTCACAAGTTTTTTTCACTATTTTTTTGTCAAAACCTCCATTATTTTTTGTATTTTTTTGTTTTACATAGAGAAATTCTTTATTTTTTTCATCAGTAAAATTTATTTTTTTCAGGAAAAATTTTTCCAGCAATCCACTTTCTATAAGTTTTTCAACCTTTTCATCTTCAAAATATTCAATTCCCTCTTGAATAAGTCGCAGCCCCAACATTTTTTTTAGCTTCTCGCTTTCAGTTTCATCCACAATTTCAACCGTATTTTCATCAATCGGCAACTTTCCATCATCAATCAGATTATAATATTTCTTAAAAGTCCGTACATTGCTGTGCCTATTATCGCCAAAATAACTAGCAGCACTCATTCCAACGCCGATAAATTTCTGATTTCGCCAATATTTCAAATTATGTCTTCCCGCATTTTTCTGCAATTTTCTTAAATCTTCAAATTTTTTTATTTCATTAATTTCAACATCTTTATCTTCATCATCTATTCTTGCAAAATTAGAAATCTCATACTGACAATATCCATTTTCCCCAAAAAAATCAATAATTTTTTCATACATTTCTGCTTCCAAATCCTGATCAATTTCGGATAAAATCCCCTTTTGCAACTTGCTCCAAAAAACTGTTCCTTCTTCCCAAATAAGCGAATAAATCGACACATTTTCAGGTTTTAATTCCCGCAAAATATCAAGATTCCTTTGCAAATCCTCAAGACTTTGATTAGGAATCCCGAACATCAAATCCACCGTAATATTGCAAAATCCTGCCTCTCTTGCCATTTTATAAACATTTATTGCATCATCAGAACTATGCTGTCTTCCAATAAATTTTAAAACATGATCTTGAAAACTCTGAATACCGATACTTAACCTATTTATTCCAATTTTATTAAGTTTTTTCAGTTTTTCAAAAGTCACATCCGTCGGATTCAACTCTAGCGTAATTTCAGCATTTTCAGACCAGTCAAGTTCGTCTAATATTTCACTTATCATCGCAACAGGCAGTAAAGAAGGTGTTCCTCCGCCCAAATAAATTGTATCATATTTGATTTTTGGATACATTCTAATTTCTTTAATCAAATAATCCGTATATTTTCTATATTCCTTTTCCATTCTCACAAATGTGCAAAAGTCGCAGTATTCGCACTTTTTATCACAAAATGGAATATGAATATATATTGCATCAATATTTTTTTCCTTCGATGCTTTAATATTTTTTACTTCAATCATTATTTTTTTACCTTTTTTAAATTACTTAATATATTTTACCATATGTAAGATGTGATTTCAAACTTTTTGCATTAATATCTTAATAAAAATTACAAAATTTCAGATAAAACAAAAGGGAGAATTACAACTCCCTCTCTGATCCTTTTTTTAGTTATTTAAGTTCAAATTCAAATGATTTTGATATTGTACATTTCAAAGTTTCAGGATTTTTTATTTTTACTCTTATTTTACTAGCAGCCTTTCTTGCTTCTTGTTGAAAAATCGCACTTCCTCCTGATACTGAAATCACACTAACAGAACCACTGCTATTGAAATGAAATTTTACTGAAACCGTAACAACTCCTTTATCTCCAAGCCTTCGTGCTGCAATAGGATAGCTCAAATTTGGATTATACGAAACTGTAAAATCTTTTCCCTCATTACAAACATTTACGTTTTTTTCTTTACCTTTTTCAGTATTTCTTTTCGTTTCAATATCATCATTCTTGCTAGATTTTTTTATAATTTTTTCTAAATTTCTTACTTTTGAACTACCACCATCTTCAGCTTTTCCATCAATATTTCCTCTGTTTCTACCATCTTTTCCACTATTTCCGTCATTACCTAATTTCTTAACAAAAGAATCACTTTTAACATTTTTATTAGTACTCTCTTCATGATTCCCAATTTCTCCACTAAAAGTATTAGTTCTTGTTTTATTAATATGAGAAACATTTTGATTATTCCCAACAGTATTTTCTGAAACACTTTTTGAAATATTTGTACGTGATGATGTTGTATCTATCGCCTTTTCTTTTGAAACTACTTTCACATTCTCATTTTTTTGTAAAACTTTTTCGGTGTTCTGATTTTCCTTCTGATCATTCAAGTTACTAGTTTTCTTTGATTTAGATTCAAAGCGTGAGTTTGAAATTTCGTCATTTTGTGAAACTTCTATTTTCTCAGAATTTCTAATATTTTTAGTATTATGAACATCCTTCACTCTCTCATTATTTACAAATTTGTCATTTACAGATTTATCATTTTCCTCTCCATTATTTTTATTTCCAGCCACTCCTTCTGAAACATTTGTAAACACACTTTCACTCAAATTTATCGTTATTGGCTCATTTTTCTTATTTTCTTTTTCATTATTATTTGAAACATAATAGGCTACAGGAATAAATAAAGCCATAACATTTAAAACAATTGAAATTATATAAAATTTCATTTTTTCCCTTTCTTTAACGCTTTAAACAAATTTATGAAACAAGCTCACTTTTCTAAAACTCATAACTTGCTCCGATGTAATAAGTTCGTTCATCAGCTGGTGAATACACTGTACTTCCTGTAAGAGGATCTTTCCCTTGAGCAACATTGTATTTTTTATTAAATACGTTTTTTACTCCTGCATTAAGTCCAAATCCATTTTTGTGTTTATATTTCAATCCTAAATCTGTTGTAGAATATGAAGGTATTTTTTCATTGTAGGTATCCACTGAACTTGAATAATAATTTAAGTTAGCAGTAGTTCTCAAACCATCTGCTATTTCATAATCAAGTCCTAATGTAACCTTTGCAGATGGAACTCCTGGTATTTTTTGTCCATCTTTGAAATTGTAAGTTGTTGAAGCTAATACGTCATCTCCAACTTTTTTAATTTTGGCATTTACATATGTAAATGATTCATTTACTCTCAATTTACCTAAATATTGCTCAGCAAATAGCTCTACACCTGTTCTTTCAGTAGCTTTTAAATTATGGAATATCCATCTTGCTGTACTTGGTCCTCCCAACACTCCGTGATCCATATTCAAATATATTTCGTTATTTGTTCGTGTATGAAATGCTGTAGCACTTACAAATGAATTCCATAACATATCTTTAAATCCTACTTCATACGTATTAAATTTTTCTGTTTTTAAATTATTTAAAGTATAATTTCTAGCTCCTGGTGCATAATCAACAAATTCTGTTGCAGCTGGTGATCTAAATCCTCTTTCATATTTCGCATAAACATTTCCTGTATCAGAATATTTGTAATTAAGCCCCACTTCATAAGCACTATTACTATCTTTTCTCGAACCATGTATTTCTCTTGCTGGAATAGTTACAAATCCTCTTCCACCGGGTATCGGCATTCTTGTAGACGGAACTTCTCTATTTGTTTTATATTCTGCTCTTTCAAATCTATACCCTGCTGTCCCTTCTAAATTACCAACAATTTTATGACGCCCTAACAAATAAAATGAATTCGTTTCTTTTGCTAAATCAACATTCATAATTGGTGTTCCAAATATAGTTTGCTCTCTATTTCCCTTATGATTAATGTAATTATATCCAAAAATTATATTTCCATTTTCAAGTCCATAATTTCCCTTAAAATTGATTCCTTTTTTATTATCTTCAAACTTTGTTTTAGGCATTCCATACATAGTTTTATTTGTATCCTGTTTATATCCTGTCAACGATAATTTCAAATTATCAGTAATTTTTCCTTCGTATCCCAAGCTATATTCTTTTCTATTAACATCAATATCACTCAAAAGTCCAGGCTGTCTTCTATCACTCAAAAGTTGTGATTTTGTTAAATCTGACGCCAATGTTTCTTCTGAATCATATCTCGACGCTTTAAATTTCAAACTATGATTATCTGTTATATTATATTTCAAACTCCCATTCAAATATTCATTTGCTTCTTTTGAACCTCTTCTATAACCTTTTCCATTAACATTTTCATATCCTAAATCAATAATAACTTTATTCCCGTAATTGATTCCTGCATCAAATCCTAATTTATTTGTCCCATAAGAACTATTTTGATAATATACTTTACCAGAAGCTCCTTCTTTTGTTCTATCTTTTGTAATGATATTTACAACTCCACCTCGAGTTCCACTTCCATACAGAACTGTTCCTCCACCATTTATTATTTCCACTCTTTCTACATCATTAACAGATATTGTATTTAAAGGAATATACGCATGAGAAGTGTCAATCGTATCCATCGCAACATCCCCATCAATAAGTATTTTTACCGAAGAAACTGCTTTAGAAATATTCGCACTTGTCCCCAATCCAAATCTACCTTGCCCTCTAATATCTACTGCTGAACCAAATCCAGTTTGTGTTATATTGACTCCTGGTGCCTGTTTCAATATATCTTCTACCGTATTATATCCTTTTTCTTTAATATCCTCTGACGTAATAATAGTTACATTTTTTATCTGATTATCAATATTATCAGTAAATCCTGTCGCCGTCACAACTGTTTTTTCAAGTTTTCCTTCATATTTTCCCTCTGCATATAAAGATAAGCTAGCTAAAATTAAACTTAAAATCGTAATTTTTTTTAACATAAATCCTATTCTCGCATGACATCAGTATTTTTTCGCCACGCTCTCCTTTCTCCATTTTATTATTTATTACTTTTTTGTATATTAAGACTAACATTTTTTACATTTTCATTACGTAATTTCGACATTACTTCTACAATATATCCATATTCAAGATGCTCATCCGCCGTCAATGTCACATTTTCAAGCATTTCTTTAGGTAATTTCAAAATTTCACTATGAATATTCTCTTCTGAAATTTCTTTAATATCATTACCCATCTTTAAAAAATATTTCTTATTTCTATTTACTATTATTTCTGCCTTCGTTTCTTCCTTCTTATCAAATTTAGCATCTGATTTTGGAACAGAAAGTTGAAATTGTGAATATTTATTAAATGTTGTGGCAATCATAAAAAATATTAATAACATAAATATGACATCAATAAGATTAAGCATTGATATTTCTACATTCTGCCTACTTCTTCTATTAGAAAATTTCATTTTTAATTCCTTTCAATACTCTATAATTCTATTTTTTCACTCTTCCCATAATATGCAAAGCCGCTCTCTCCATTCCCAAAACTGTTGCATCTATTCTTCTATTAAAATAATTATAAAATACTAAAGACGGTATTGCCACAATTAGACCAAATGCCGTAGTATACAGAGCCTCCGATATTCCAGCCGCAACTATCTTTGAACTTTCAGTACTCGCAGACAATGCTGAAAACGATGTTATCATTCCCGTTACTGTCCCAAGAAGCCCCAACTGAGGTGCCGTATTTACGACTGCCCCTAAAATCCACATTCCTTTTTCCAATTTCCCTGTTTGTGCCAAGACTGCTTCTCTTATTATTTCCTCAAGATATTCCCTATCTGATTCCTCAATCTTATCCAAATCCAAATCTATATTTTCCATCGTTTTTGTAACAATTCTAGAAACTGAATCTCTTTTTGGTTTTACAATTTCAACAATCTTTTCCCTACTTTCTGTTTTCAACGCTTCAAATAGCTGTTTCCTATACTCTTTTGTAAATTCCCTCTCTTTCGTAAAAAAAATCCAAAATTTTTCTAAAATTACTGCAACTCCACAAATAGAAGCGAACAGTATCCCCCACATAAATATTCCACCTGCAATAAAATAATGTACCAACATCCATTTTCCTTTCTATAAATTATTTTGATAACAATAATATTTTATATCATAAATTTATGTTAGTCAAATGTTTTTTTGCTAATTTTAAAAAATAAAAAATGGAACTGCCAAATTTAAATTGTACAAATAATAAAATTCCTGTTATCCTTACAACTTTTTTAAAATTTATTCTAAAAATTTATCTAAATATTCTTATTTCTATTCTAAAAATAAAAATCTTTTACTCTTACTTAGCAATTTATCTATAATAACTATTTTTCAACTTCATTTCTTCTAATTTCATCAGAAATTTTCTCTATCAATTCATCTAAAGGAAGTCCACCACGCATTGAAATCATATCAAGTGTTGCAACTTTAGACATTATCATATATTGAATTGGATCAAGCAGTTTCTTGTATGTAGGCGATAATGTTGGCATAAATTCTCTTATGTAAGGATATTTATCTATTATTTCTCCTATTACTGTATTTTCTGTTAGTCCATAAGGATTTTTATTTTCTTCAAAATCTTTTTCATTCTCTTGATTAATTTCAGGTTTTTTAGGTTTTTCCCAAGTTACAAGCGTTCTCTTCCCTTCAAGACTTCTTATTCTCGTAACATCTTGCATCATCTCAAGAACCCCTTTAAATGTACCATTTTCATCTCTTACGGCAACATAATAAATATAAATAAATTTCCCGTTCATTTCAAGCCAAAAGTCAACTTCATCCTGCTCATTATTTCTAAACGCATCAACTATTTCCAAAACCGAAGCAACACTTTCTCTCGGATGACAGTTTTTAACATCTCTTCCTATAACTCCTGCACTTCTAGGAAAAATTCTATGTTTTGTATCAGTGTAAAACTTAACAATCTCATTCTCATCCACAAAAGACAAATCTACTGGCATATGTTGGAAAATTAAATTTATTTGCTCCAAAGTAAGTTTTCCTTGCTTAACATCTAACACATCAGACTTTCCTCCACCTGCATTCATATTATATTTTGAAAGAAGTCCAGCTAAATCACTCATAAAATTACCTGTTTGAGACATATTTCCATTCAAATTTTGATTTTTCTCAATTTTTTCTTCTTTTTTCTCAGGCAAAAATCCTTTAGGCTTATCAATCAAGAAATATCCTATCTCATCATCTCCACTTCTCATATTTCTAAATTCTTCCTCAGTAATCATTTTAAGTGAAGTCGGAAATAAAATTTCTTCTTCCTTGTGCATTATATCCAGCGTCAATTCCCAAGCAATCTCCTGTTTCGCATAAAATTCTTCCATTTTATCTTCCATTAACAGTTTTCTAGCCTCACTTATATTATCCCTAACTGCATTATCAAAAGTCCACATTATTCTAGACGGTCTGTCAAATCCTTTTCTTTCTAATATTGAAAATAATTGATGCTGTTTTCTAGCCAAATGTGTCAAATTAAATGTATAAAGTTTATCGTAAAACTCCAGCCATCTATTTTTTATAAACTTCCTATTCAATTCTTCCTTCATTTCAGCAATCAACTTTCTAGCCGCTTCATTTTCCTTCAAATAAGTTTTTATCGGATGCCCCTCAGGCAATGAAGAGTCCTCTCTTTCAATAATTTCATCAAACAAATCAAGCACATCATTCATCTTATCATGAACAGTCGCATCATCAAATCCTAAATCTTTTATTTTCTGCTCAGAATAGGCAAACTCAGCAGGAGTTATCTTTTTATCTTTAAAAGTCTCCCTTATCAATTTTCTTGTAGTCTCTACATCAACATTCCCTTCTATATAATTTTTCTTAATTTCCGTCATTTTTTCAATCAAATCAAAATTTATATTCAAATGATTCTTCATATCTACTTTTTCCATAAAACATATCACCTCATATTTCATTTCTTCTAAATCCAATTTAAAACTTTCACAAATTAATTTTACTAAAAAAATATTTGAGTATAAAACTTTCTTTTGTTTTATCATATTTTTATCTCTAAAACGTGTAACTTATGGTACATTTTTCAAAAATATTTTCCATTTTCAAATAAAAAAACAGGAAAATCATTCTTATTACAAGAAATTTCCCTGTTTTCATCTATTTATTTACTTCAATTTTTACTCAATTTTATAAACTTTGTATAAAATTTTTATTTTATCTCAATTATCAAATTTTTCAAAACATTTATTTCAAAAAATTATAATCCAATAAATTTAGAAAATTCTTCCATTGTTTTGTCAAGTTTTGCTTTTACATTTTCGCTAGAATCTGCATTTACGCTGAAGTAGAATTTAATTTTTGGTTCTGTTCCAGATGGTCTTGCTGTAATAAATGTATTGTCTTCAAGTACAAATTGCAACACATTTTCTTTTGGTAAATTAATTTGTTTTTCTTCACCTGTTTCCAAGTTATGTTCTTTATGTGAGAAGAAATCTCTTTTAATTTTAATTTTCTTACCTAGCAATTCATCTTTAACATTTTCTCTCAAGTTAGACATCAATGCTGCCATTTGTTCAATTCCATCTTTACCTTTTAGCATTACTGACTTGATACCTTCTAAATAATATCCAAATTCTTTATATAATTTTTGTAATTCTTTGTAAATAGAAGTTCCTTTTGAGTGATAATAAGTTGCCATTTCAGAAATAACCATTGAAGTTACTAACGCATCTTTATCTCTTGCATGAGTTCCTATCAAATATCCGTAGCTTTCTTCAAATCCAAATAAATATGATCCTTCCAATTCTTTGTGTTCAAATTGTCTAATTTTTTGTCCAATGTATTTGAATCCAGTCAATGTTTTCATAACTCCAACATTTTTAGCAGGTGCAACAACATCAATCATTGGTGTAGAAACAACTGTTGTAATAACTTGTGCATTAGCTGGAATATCTTTTTTATAATTCAATAAATATTGTAATAACAATAATCCTACTTGGTTTCCGTTTGGATAATACCATTCATTTTTGTCATCTCTTATTGCAATACCAATTCTATCAGCATCTGGGTCATTTGCCAGAATTAATTGTGCTCCAATTTCATTTCCTAATTTTGTTCCTAATTTGAATGCTGCAACTTCTTCTGGGTTTGCATAAACTACAGTTGGGAAGTTTCCATCAGGTTCAATTTGTTCTTTTACAACTTCAAATGAATATCCAAAATCAGATAAAATTCTCTTCATTGGTCTTCCACCAGTTCCGTGAAGCGGAGTGTAAACAATCTTGAAATCTTCTTTTCCTGGAATATCTGTATGTATAGTTTGTTTTTTAATTGCTGCTATATAATCGTCATCAATTTGATGGTCTAGTTGAATAATTAATCCTTTTTCTCTTCCTTCTTCTTCAGAAATAACTTTTATTTCTTCTAATGTTGCAATTTTATTTACTTCAGCAACAATTGCTGGTGCATGCGGATCAACAACTTGTGCTCCGTCATCCCAGTATACTTTGTATCCATTGTATTCTGCAGGGTTGTGAGAAGCTGTAACAACTATTCCAGACATACATCCTTTGTAACGTACTCCAAATGATAATTCAGGTGTTGAACGTAAACTTTCGTAGATGTATGCTTTAATTCCATTTGCGGCCATTACTCTTGCAGTATTTAACGCATATTCTCTTGAACCTATTCTGCAGTCATGAGCAATTATAATTCCTTTTGCTTTAGCAGCTTTTTCATCAAAACTTAACATATAATTTGCAAGTCCTTGAGTTACTTTTCTGATTACGTATTTGTTCATTCTGTTTGTTCCAATTCCACGAACCCCTCTAATTCCACCAGTTCCAAAACTTAGATCTTTAAAAAATCTATCTTCAATTTCTTTGTCATTTCCAGCTAGGCTTTTTAGCTCTTCTTTGTCTTTTTCATCAATGGCTTTTGAATTTAGCCAATATTCGTATTTTTTCATGTAGTCCATGGTATTCCTCCTAAAAGTTTTATTTAAAAATTTAAAATTTAATTGTGTATATTTTTTATAATTTAAAAATAAATTATAATTAAAATAAAAAAAATATCAAATATCAAATTTGAGCAGAATAGCCATAATTACTGAATTTGTTTAGAGTAATACTTGAAAATAGCAAATTTTTCTGCTCCTTTATATTAATTTTACCACATTTATTTAAATTAACAAGTATCTGAATAGAAAAAATTATATTTTTTTTTGATAAATTTAATTTTGGTATTTAAATAAAGATATAATTCATATTTTTTAATAGAGTTTAGTATCAAAATATAGCTTTTGATTTGACTTTAAATAATTTATTCCGTTTTTTTAAAGAAATAGAAAATGACAAAATTGAAAAAATATAGTATAATATTAAAAAGTCACTTTGAAACCTAATTTAAATTTAAAAATTGAAATAGATAGAATTTTTAGAAAGGATAGTTAAGATGAATAAGAGAAAAATTGAAGGTATAATCTGGTTTGTTATTGGGCTGATATTGATATTGCTGATGGCGAATAAATCAAAAATGCTTAGTGATAATGTTGGAGAAAATATATTTTCACTTATATTAGGTGGAATTACATTGTTTTTTGGAAAAATGACATGGTTTATTGCGATAATATCTATGTTGTATGGGGTAATTCTCTTTTTTTATGAAAAAATCGGAATTGATGTGACACAGGGAAAAGTTGTGGCGTTAGTAGGATTGTTTTTGAGTTTTGGAATGATTCTGATAAGAAGTTCTGTTGTTCATGGCAAACCTTTGTCAGAGAATTTTACTGCGGCGGGTAGGCAACTTTTGGAGATAGGATTTAATCGTGAAAGTGGAGGAGTTTTAGCTGCATTGCTTTCGATACCGATTTACAAAATTTTGAGTTTTCAGTGGATGTTTATAATTCTTGTTATTTTATCATTACTTTTTGTAGCATGGATAATTAAAGATTTTATTGAACTTGGGTATGAAGTTTTGAGAGAAGTAATAAAATATTATAAAAGTGATGATTATAAAGAGAAAAAAAGAAAACTGGCAGCAAAGAAATATGCTGAAAATTTGAAAAAGACTGATTATAAGCGGTATCAGAGAGAGATGTTAAAAGCTAAAATTATACAGTCAAGAAATGAAAAGCTAAGTTTTGAAATTGCAAAAAAACCTAAAGATAATTTTTTACAGAAAACAGAAGTTTATTCTAAAGAAGAGCTTGCAGAAAAAGAAAAAGAATGGATTGAAATTTTTGAAGAAAAGGAAAAAGGAAATTTTAAAAAAGATGAAAATGCAAGAAAAGAAAAAATAAAGGAAAATGAAAAAATAAAAAAAGAAGATGTGCTGGACAAGGTTGTAAAACCAATAGAAAGTGCAAAAAAAATAGAAACTTTAGAAAAGCCTGAAAATATTGCAGAAAATATTTCAAATCCTGAAAAAGAAAACGTTTTAGAAGCTAAAAAAGAAATAAAAACTGAAAATGAAAATAACAAAAGTGAAAATAAAAAAGGTGAAAGTAATAAAAAAGAGACAAAACTTGAGATTGTAACGCCTTTAAGAAGAGAAGAAATTAATTCTGCAAACACAGATCCAAATTTTCAGCAATTTCCAAAACTTGATGCGTTTGAAAATAATAATGCAAAGGAAAAAGAGCTTGAAGAGGAATTAAGAAAAGTTAATGCAATGTTTGATAGTAATCAGGGATATGATGACGTTGTAAAAAAATCTATTGCGGAAATTTTTAAGTCAAAACCGATGGATTTTGAACGAAAAAAAGAAATTGAAAAAAATATAAGAGAAAATGTGAATCATCTGGAAAATGTACTAAAAGAATTTGGAGTTGATGCAAAAGTTGTAAATTATGAATATGGACCAACTATAACAAGATATGAAATCATAATTCCAAAAGGTATAAAAGTAAGTAAAGTAACAGGACTTTCAGATGACATTGCAATGAATCTTGCAGCGGAAAGTATACGTATAGAAGCTCCGATTCCAGGGAAAAATACAATAGGAATTGAAACTCCTAATAAAATTAAGGAACCTGTGCATTTTTCAAATATTATAAAAAATAAAGAACTTGACAGTGGAGAGCTAAAAGTAATATTAGGAAAAGATATTGTAGGACGAGATAAATTTATAGATATTGTTAAAATGCCACATTTACTTATAGCGGGACAAACTGGTTCAGGTAAGTCAGTTTGTGTAAATACATTAATTTCAACATTAATTTCAAAAAAATCTGACAAGGAAGTCAAATTTATAATGGTTGACCCAAAAATGGTAGAACTTATGCCGTATAATGATATTCCACATCTTTTAGTGCCAGTAATTATAGATCCAGAACAAGCTGCAATAGCGCTAAAATGGGCTGTTAATGAGATGGAAAATAGATATAAAAAACTTATGGAAAATGGAGTAAGAAACATAAAGAGCTATAATTCATTGAGCTTTGTGGAAAAAATGCCATATATTGTTATAATAATTGATGAGTTGGCAGATCTTATGATGGTTGCTTCAGGAAGCGTGGAAGAGTCAATTGCAAGAATTGCACAAAAGGCAAGAGCAGTTGGAATACATCTAGTTGTTGCAACACAACGTCCATCTACAGATGTTATAACTGGAATGATAAAGGCTAACTTGCCAAGCAGAATTTCATTTGCATTAAGATCACAAATTGATTCAAGAACAATACTTGATTCAGCAGGAGCTGAAAAACTTTTAGGACAAGGTGATATGCTGTTGCTAGCAAATGGATCTTCAAAAATGGAAAGAATACAGGGTGCATATATTTCTGATGAAGAAGTTAAGATATTAACTGATACATTGAAATCAGCGAAAAAAGTAAAATATAAAAATGAAATTTTAGAAGAACCTGAAGAAGAAGTAGAAGATGATACTGATCCTGCCTTTGAGAATGCAGTAAATATTATAAGACAGGAAAATAAAGTTTCAATTTCATTGCTTCAACGTAAATTAAAAGTGGGATTTAACAGAGCTTCGAGAATTTATGATCAATTAAAAGAACATGGAGTTATAAGTCAAGATGATCAAATAATAGTTGATAATACTGATGAAAATGATTAAAAAAAAGATATATTTTAGAGAATTAATTAACATTATAATAAATTCCCCCTTAAAGTTGCTTGAGTATATTCAAAAAAAATGGTAAAATACTTTAAGGCTATAGTAATTTGATAAATTGTTTATAAAAAAATAAAAAATAGAATGAAGGAGATAGAATAAATGAAATTTTTTGACTTGTTTAAAACAAATATAGCACAGAAGACTACGCGTGATATAGCTATTGATTTAGGAACAGCAAATACTGTTATGTATGTAAAGGGAGAAGGAATTCAAGTAGATGAGCCAACTTATGTGGCTATCAATAAAAAAACTGAAGAATTAGAACACATTGGTGAAAGAGCAAAAGAAATAATTGGAAGGACAGCAAAGCATACTGAAATTATTCGTCCGTTAAAAAATGGAGTAATTTCAAATTATGAAGTTACTGAAAGAATGCTTGAAGAATTTTTACATAGAATAAAAAAAGACAAATTCCAAAGTTCAAGAGTTATTATATGTGTTCCAAGTGGAGTTACACAAGTGGAAAGAAGAGCAGTAATTGAAGTTGTAAAAGATGCTGGAGCAAAAGAAGTTTATTTAATTGAAGAACCGATAGCGGCTGCGATTGGTGTAGGAATTGATTTGTTTGAGCCAAAAGGGCATTTGATTGTTGATATAGGTGGAGGAACTACTGAAATTGCATTTATTGTATCAGGTGGAGCAGCATTGTCAAGATCAGTAAAAATTGCTGGAGATCATTTAAATGAAGATATTATGGAATTTGTAAAAGATGAATATAATTTGCTGATTGGTGAAAGAACAGCAGAAGAATTAAAAATAAATACAATAAGTCAAGATGATCCTGAATTGGAATATGAAATAAGAGGACGTGAACTAGGAGTTGGATTACCAAAAAGCATGAAAATCAAGACTTCTGCTATAAATGGAGCTATTACAAGACATATTGACGCAATTATTGATGAAGTAAGACTTACAATAGAAGAAATAGAACCTGAAGTAGCAGCAGATATTTATGAAACAGGAATTTATTTATCTGGTGGTGGAGCAGGTATAAAAATCTTGAAAGAAAGAATCGAAAAGGAATTACTGTTAAAGGTAACTGTTGGAGATGATGCGATTCATGCGGTAGTAACAGGAATTGCAGAAGTATTGACAGATTTCAAGAGATACAAAAATATTATTATTTCACCAACACACGAATATTAATTTGAATAATGCTAGAAACTAGGGGAATTTTCTGAAAGAAACGATACAGGAGAATTCCCCTATTAATGAAAATAGTGATAACTTATGATTAGATATGTTCGGTAATCTAAATTTTTTTATCTATACAAGAAATTAAGATACCTTATTTTAGGATATTTACTTTATTAAATTTTAAGTTTGCATAATTATCGAACAAATTTATTGTAATTACAAAATTTTCTAATAATACAATATAATAAAACTAGATTTGAATTAATACTATTTAATGTTTAAAAAATAAAAATATACTCGAATTCGTTTAAAATAAAACTATTAAAAATCATATAAACTTAGGATTTGAGTTCAGTTTTAAATCAATTTTATTATATTATCAAGTATTATTTAGCAAGGAATAAAAATTTTTTAGTATTAAATAAAGTATTGTTATAAAAAAATAAAAAATAAAAAATGGTAGAATATGGAAAAATTTGAAGGAAAAGAAAGAAAAGAAGAAGAAAAACAAAGTAATATAATTGGTGTTCAAAGAAAAATTAAAATTAGCGAAATTGAAGAGAAAGTGGAAGCAATTATTTTTTTGGCAAAGGAAATGGTGACAGTACAGGAACTTGCACAGTTTTATGCAATGGAAAACTTTGAAATGGAAGAAGTGCTGTATAGTTTGAGGGAAAAAAGAAAAAATACTGGAATAAACTTAAAAATTGAAAATGGAGCAGTTTTTTTAGTGTCAAATCCACTTTTTGGCTTTGATGTGAAAAGATTTTTTAATCCAGAAATGAAATTAAAAAAATTATCACGTTCAGCAATGGAAACGTTAGCAATTATTGCATATAAAGGGCCTGTAACTAAAGCTGAAATCGAACAAATCCGAGGTGCTGGGGCAGATAAGACAATGGCTAATCTTTTGGAAAGAAAATTAATTTATATTTCTGGGAAGAAAAAATCAATTGGAACACCAAATTTATATGAAGTGACAGAAGATTTTTACAGTTACTTGAATATTCACGGAAGAGAAGAACTGCCTGGAAGTGAACAGTTTCAAAAAATTGATTTGCTTTATAAAGAAGATGAAAAAACGCAAATTGAAAATCCAGATAATGAAAATTCTGAAAAATAAAAATTATATTTTAGTTATTTAGTAAAAAGGAGGTAGAACTTTCTTTTAAAAATAATTTTTAATAAATCATAAATAAAGAGGTAAAAAATGAGATTAAATAAATTTATAGCAGAAACGGGATTTTGTTCTCGTAGGAAAGCCGATGAGCTGATAAATGAAGGAAGAGTTACAGTAAACAAGAATGAAGCTATTATTGGAATGGATATAAAGCCTGAAGATGTGGTTAGAATTGACGGAGAAAGAGTAAAACTTAACACAAGATACGAATACTATATTTTAAACAAGCCAAAAAGAGTTATTTGTTCAAATGAAGATAAATTTGGACGTAGACTCGCAATTGACTTTATAAAATCACATGCTAGACTTTTTACTTATGGAAGACTGGATTTTATGACAGAAGGGCTTATTATTATAAGCAATGATGGCGATATTTACAACCATGTCATGCATCCAAGAAAAAAATTGTATAAAAGCTATATTGCAAAAATAAATCGTGACATTGAAGAAAAAGATATTGAAGCGTTGCAACATGGAGTTGTAATTGACGGAAGAAAGACAGCTCCTGCAAAAGTGAAAAAACTTGATAGAAGAGAAGTGAGAATTGCAATTTTTGAAGGAAGAAACAGACAGATTAGAAAAATGTTTGAAACTTTGGGATATACAGTTGATGCACTAAAAAGAGTAAAAGTGGGAGAACTTACGCTGGGACACTTGGGAGTGGGAGAATATCGTTCTTTAAATGAAGATGAAATTAAATATTTGAAAAATTTATAAAAATAAAGTCATTAAAAATTGAGAAATAATAGTATTTATGTTAATAGACAATTGTAAAAGTAAATAAACTAAAAGCAGTATTTATAATCATAAGAGGTTAACTCCCTTATAAAAAATGGAAGAAAAAGAAAAGGCAAATAAAAAAAATTGTATTTATTGAAATTATTTTATTTTACAAATGGCTAATTTATGATAACTAAAGGAGAAATTGTGAGCAAAAAATTAATATTTTTAATAGATTTTGATATTACAATTAGTAAAAAAGATTCGACAGATACGCTACTTTCAGTGTATCAGCCAGAATTAAAGGAGGATATTAGGAGAAAATATCGAAGTGGCGAAATTACGATGAAGGAATATTTGCAGACTGGGATTGAGAGCTTGAATATTACGAAAGAGGAATTTTTGGAAACATTGAAATTAGTTGGAATTGATGAGACATTTGTGGATTTTGTGAAAAGTGGTATAGAATTTAGAATTGTGAGTGCTGGAACAAAATTGAATATTGCAGGTGTTCTTAGAAATTATGGAATTAATTTGGATGAAAAAGAAATTATCTCGAATGATATTAAATTTGATGGGAATAAAATTACTGTTTCATTTCCTTACTTAGATAAAGAGCAATATTACGGTGTTGACAAAAAAGAGGCTGTTCAAAAATATAAAGAGGAAGGTTATACGGTTTATTTCGTTGGGGATGGACCTTCGGATTACAGGGCGATTGAAGTGGCGGATTTTTCTTTTGTTAGAAAAGGAACTCGAGCGATCAAGTTTTGTCAAGAAAATGAGATTGATTTTTTTGAGTTTGAGAATTTTGATGAGATTTTGGACTATTTGAAAAAACAGGAGTCAAAATGAATTATTTAGCTCATTCGGTTATATCACTTGAAATTGATAAAAAAATAAATGGAAATACGCTTTACGGCAATTTTACCGGAGATTTTTATAAAGGGAAGGTTGAGAAAATCGAATTACAAGAAAATCTGAAAAGCGGGATAATTTTGCATAGATTGATTGATAAAATTTCTGATAGAGAAGAAAATTTTTTGAATGGACTTTTGCGAAAAAAATTTGGGATTTTTAAAGGAATTGTGTCGGATATGTGTGTTGACCATTTTTTGTGTAAAAATTTTGAGGATATATTTTGTAAAAATTCTGATTTTGAGAATGTGGAAAAAGTTGAAAGAAAAATAATTAAAAATATTGAAAAATATGATGAATTTTTTCCAAGTGATTTTAAAAGTTTTTTTGACTGGTTGAAGAGAGAAAAAGTTTTGGCTAGGTATAAAAATTTGGATTTTTTAGATAGAGTTTTTTCGGGAATATCGAAAAGAGTGAGAAAAGGGGAAATTCTTAGAAATGCGGTTTATGAACTGAGAAAAAATTATGGGGAATTTGAGGAGAAATCGTTGAAAGAGTTTTTGTTTGTGAAGGGAAAAATTGTGAAAAATTTTGAGGGAAGTGAGAAACTATGAAATTAAAAGAATTATTTCCAAATCAAGATATTGAAAATATGGA